>JACQQR010000010.1 GCA_016206875.1 Candidatus Omnitrophota bacterium | reverse complement strand
GCAAAAGAGGCATAGCCGGTAATCACGGTAGTCACATGAAAAAGAAGCCAATTGCTTTTTAAAGCAGGAAGAAGCGGTTCAATATCGGAAGGCAAAAAACCCGTCAGGGCAAGAATCACGCAAGCCACAACGGCGGCAAATCCGCCTAACACAGAAGATTTGTGCCAGGGAAAAGTGAGAAAATAAAGAGCCAAAATAAAAAACGCCATCAAGACCAGCGTTTCAAACATATTGGTGAAGGGAAGGTGTTTGGCCTCTATCCCCCGCCAGAGAATCGTTCCGCCATGCACGAGAAGCAAGGCTGCGCCCAAAAGAAGCGTAATATAAAAAATTTGCTTTTTAGCAGAGCCGGCTGCCATAAAAGAAAAAACGGAAAACAGCAAATAACCCAAAATTAAAATTTCAACGTTCACGTTTGTATTCCTTGTTGGAAGCGAGGCACCAGGCAACTGGAAATAAATGTCCCCATGACCAAAAACAAAAATCCCAAATAGGCCGGCCATACTCCCGGATCCCGGGATAGCTTGATGCCCGATTCATAAAATTTTGAAATGCTTCCTATCACAAAACTTCTTTCTTGCTTCTTTGCAGGCTGGTGGGAAAAAGCGTCTTTAAATATCCACTTCATGCGATCCGGCTCCCGGGCGTCATGAAACGAAAGAAGCGCGGCGGGATTGCGGAAAATAGGGGAGCGGGTTGTGTATTCTCCTTTTTCATTGATCACAAAATCCGGAACCACCGCCTCCACTCGCAGGCGCACAGGCACTCCGCCGTCATTCCACAGAAAAGGAACCTGCGGCGTAAGATTGAACGTGGCCACCCGTTTCTCCCCTTCTAAGACGAAAATTTCAACGCTTTTTATCCGCATCTGATACCGCATTTGAAAAATTTTCGTACCCTGAATGTTGAGCGGATGATTGACCCGTAAAGCACGGCGTGAAATAACGCCCGGTTTTTCTTCTACGAGAAATCTCGAGATATATTCTTTTACCTTATCAGTGGCGGGATGAAGCAAAATCGTGAACTTTTCAAGCTTGAGTTTGGCCTGCGTATGTGGAAGCGCGAAGGTCTGGCCTTCCGGTATCATGACGTCTTTGACCTCGGCAAAGAGCAAAGTGCATGCCCCTCCCACGAGCACCATAAGAAATCCAAGATGGATCAAAATTCCGCTCCAACTTGCCCATTGGCCGCGTGGCGCGCGAATAAGCTCAATGCCCTTTTTTACAACAATCCATAAGGTGAGAGGAAAGAGCGCACCCAGCAGCGACAGGAAATAAGGGCTTCTATAGACAGACCGGCTGGAGGATAGGAAAGGAAAGAAGTGATCGGGAAAAGTGCCGAAAATCGAAATAAAAGCAATTGCAAGTAAGATGAGATTGACCAGTCCCATCAAAAGCGCAAACTTGGAAAGTTTCACCGGACCCCGCATAGAGTGAAAGCAGCCCTTTCATGTTTTGTTGTTAGCGGATGTCTATGCGAAAGATTTCCGGAAGGCAAAGTACATGCCTTGCCCGAAGTAGTCGTCGCCGTAATCTTTGGGATTGCGACGGTCATCAAAATCAAATACTTGATAACGCGCTTCCAAAGTGGCGGTAGGATTAATCGAGTATCGCAAACCTGCTGAAACTTCATTTAATAAATTCCTGTTCTCTCCGTAAGATGCCGTAAACTGATAACCGGCATAGAGCTGCACATTCTTCAACCACAAGTAACTTAGATTCATTCCGATAATCGATGAGTCGCCATTATAATCATATTTATCCTTAAAGGGAGACCAGTTATTTTTCTCGGGGGCCGTCGGCGTATGCAGGCGGTAAATATTATACATGCCGAACAATGTTCCAAACATTTTCTTTGTGACGGGGCCTGAAAAGGCTGCGGTGAAGCGGCTGCTATCCAAGAGCCCCTGGATTTCGCCCGCGCGCTCATATTCAACGGTGTCCAGCAGGAATTGATATTTATACGTCATGAGCCATGCCTTCGGCAACCGGACATCGAAGTTGGTCGTCACATCTTGCACCCGGTGCGTTCCGTTGCCCAAATAACCCGGATAATATCCGATATCATTGTCATCAATCACGTCATAAAAACGATGCCTTTCCTGCCATTTGTAAATCAATCCGGCTTTAAATCTTGGACTGAACCGGTGAGTCAGTTTAAATTTGGGCACAAAGTCCATAAACGTAATGTAGGTTTCATAATGAGGGAACGGAACCGGATTTCCGAAGACAGTCACCGATTCGTGAGAGCGCGCATCATAAGTGTCTTCCCAACGCAGGCGGCGCTGCTCCATATCGACGCCTAAATAAGCGGTTGTATTCTTCCACCGGTTGTACGTTAAAGAAAATACCTGCCCAAACCAGCCCTCTCGCAATTGAGAATCAGAAAAACGAAGCGACGCCGGATTATTGCTGCCTCCTGAACTCAATTCGCCATGCGCATTGGTTCCCGCATATTCCCCTTTCATTCCGAAACGAAAATCTAATCCCTGCCGCCTAAGAAAATCGAAAAGCACGGCCCCTAAATTCAGGGAATTGCTGACGCGCCAATTATCCACTTTTGGATTCACATAAACATTCGGATTGGCTACGTTCGGCCGCACCTCACTTCGCACACTGTCATTGCGCAAGAAATCAAAGAGATAGGCGCCATTGGCATACACTTTATCCGAAAGAAAACTGTTGTAGTT
>JACQQR010000059.1 GCA_016206875.1 Candidatus Omnitrophota bacterium | reverse complement strand
TGTATGAATTGAAGAAAAATTTTAAGCCTGGAGATAATCCAGATCATGAATCAGATAGTGCAAGGCACTTTGATGCTGCGATACAAAAAAAGCAAATTATTTTTAATGAGATCAACACTTCTCCGGATCCTGAAGTAGCATCCAGACAATCAGCTCTAAAAGAAGCTCTTAAAAGCGCAAGAGAAACTGTTCATCACGAGGGATCTTTATTACCTGGAGCAGCAAGACTCGAAGAAGAATTGCGGAGACTTTGGGGCAGTGTTGGTATTGAACCCGTAGCAGATACCACCTCCGATTTTAAAAAAATAGAGGAAACGTTGGAAAGTATTAATATCAAAGCTTGGCAGGCAAAAGTGGTTCGGGAACATTCTGTAATTCTCATCGATCCGGGATCCTATCTGCAATATAAAGACAGAAGTAAATTCGATAATTACATTCGTCAAAGAAGCAAAGAATTCGGGGAGGCTCTGCACAAAGCCCGCCAAGATGGAGACGCCGGCACGAAAGTGTTTGTGCTTCGCGGCCAAATTCCTTTTGGTTGGACGCAGGAAGTGATGAATCTTGTATATCTTCATAGCGATAACGATTCAAATTTTTGTGTGGTATACGCACCCGATCTTTTGCGCGGCGGCCAACATTTAAAAGATATAAAATATCAAAGATTAATTTTAGGATTTCCCGATTTGGAAGCCGTTTTCCGTGAAAGAATGTCAGAAGACCAGCGTAGACAGGCTTTAGATCATTTAAAAACAGCAAAGGCATTTGCTGAACAAAGCCTTGTGAGGCTGTTGGCACATTTACCCCATGGCAGAAAATTTGAAAATAGTTATATTGCTATGAGTTCGGCAAGCGCAGAAATCGTTCCTTTTGGAACTCAGCTTTTTCTTTTCACTAAACTTTTGATGTTCATGAATTTTGCCCAACTAGTCCATGCGCAGGGGGGGGATATGAAAAAAGTGGCCATAGGAGCTGGGTTGGACCCCCGAATAGGGCTTGATTTCACTGAAGTAGCGTTTGGCATTGGCGGGGATGCGAGGGAATTCCTCGAATTTTCTACTAGAGAGTTTACCGGTGAGGATACAGAAACGCAATTATGGTTGCAATGGATCGGTGCCTTAAAAAAAGCCAATGAAACGATGATTCAATGGTTTGAGCAATTAATTTTCAGGACGTTTCAAAGCCGCTTTAATATGGATAATTTTGGAAATGCGGAATTTGGAATTTTGGGCCTCGCATTCAAAGCGGATACGGGAAGCTTGAGAGGTTCTCCGGCTTTAGACTTGATTCGGTCCTTGATCATACAAAACGTGAAATCGATTCACATTTCCGATCCCCATGTATCTCGGGAAGAATTCATGGAAGTGATAAGACAGATGAAAGAAAAAGAAACAAGTCATGCAGCAAAACTGGCATTTGACAGAGCGTTAGATCCTGCTATGGATTTTTTCAAATTTCATTCCGATCCGCTGGAAGTCATACGAAATTCAAATGCTGTAATTATCGCTACGAATCATAAAGAATTTTGTGAAATGGATCCGGAAGCGCTTGCCAAGGCCACTCGAAAGCATGAACAGGATGCCCTTTCGACCCCTATTTTTGACGGACGAAATCTTTTTGCTTTGGGACCTATGCAAAGCCAAAAAGTGAACTATATAAGTATTGGACGCCGGCCTGTCGGCCCGGCTTTTTCTTCATTGCCGGATCGGTCCGAAATTGAAAACATAGAATTCAGCAGGGAAATAAAGGTAGAAATGAATGCGGAAAACAGGCCAGTTGCGCGCACCGCCCATCCTCTCAAAGTGGCCGTGATCGGTTCAGGTTATGTGGGATTTACCACGGGTGCGGCCATTGCTGAGCTTGGCCATGGTGTTTCCATGATTGAGAAAGACAGCGATAGGGTACTACAAATTATGGATGAACTTAGAAGAGCCGATAAGGAGCCTTCTATTAAAGCCATTAGAATGCCGATTCACGAGCCGGGACTCGGCAAAATTATTTTAGAAAATCATAAAGCGGATCGAATACGATTTTATGTTTCTCCTCCGGAGATGGCGCGATTAACAGAGGACGGGAATTTAGCAGGGAATGCGATTGCGGAAGCCGAAGTAATTTATTTAGCAGTAGGTACGCCACAAGAAAAAGGCGGCGCTCCTAACCTAAACCATATTTTAGGAGCCGCCAAGGAAATCGGCTATGTGTTCAAGGAACTAGTTCTTAAAGAAGGAAACCAAGAGAAATACCCTCAGCATAAGGTCATCGTGGTGAAATCTACCGTGCCTTCTTATACATTTTCTCGAATGAGAGAAGAATTAAAAAAAGCCGGATTGCAAGAAGGAGTGCATTTTGAGTTAGCCAGTAATCCGGAGTTTCTGCAAGAAGGTCGTGCCGTAGAAAATGTATTTCATCCCGCCCGTACTTTGCTTGGCGTAGAATCCAAATTTGCCGCAAAAGTTCTTCGCGAACTTTGGTATCCTTTGGAAAAACGCTACCCGCATAAAGTATTAATTTCTGATATTGTTAGTTCTCCCGATTCAAAGTATTTAGCGAATGGATTTTTGGCTGCGAGCATTTCATTTATCAACGCCTTGGCTCGATTAGTTGAAAAACGGGGAGGGTCTATCGAAGATGTGGTCCGAGGCATGAAAACAGATAAGCGCATATCCCGGCAGCCTTACGATCTATACGCGGCATTGATGGAGACAGATTTGAGAAGAAAACTTAAAAGGAGGCTGAGAGATTCAAGCCCACAACTGGACTTAGATCCGGATCACATACCTCCCGGATTAACACCCTATTTGAGAGTTTCTCCCTTCCTGGCCCCAGGGATCGGTTTTGGAGGCTCTTGTTTTTTGAAAGATGTTGAGGCAGTAATTTATGAATATCAAAGACTGCTTGAACGATCTTTTGATATTGCGTTAGTTACATTAGCCGTCAATGCTTATCTTCCCGAAGATGTGTATCGAAAGATCGAAATTGCTTTAGCGGACCCGGTTTCCGGAGTCAGACATCAACCCCTTCAGGGAAAGAAAATTACAATGCTGGGCACGGCATTTAAACGGGACACAGATGATGTGCGGGAAACCCCGAGTCTTCCTCTTTTACTTCAATTATTGAAATCCGGGGCAGAAATTACGGTGATGGACCCGCTGCTTCAGGCAGATCGTAAGTTTAAAATTTTATTGGCTACGCATATTCTCTCCGAACACGAAAATGACACCGGTGACTTTTACGCAGCTATTAAAAAAAGTACAGGAAAACTTTCCGAAGATACAGCCCAAAAAATAATTGAAAAAGAATATTCATCTCAGCTTACGTTTAAAGAAAACCGAGGTTTTGATGAAAATCAAACTCCGGAACAAATACGCGCGACACTTGAAACCATTGAATTGGCGGCATGTGGAAGCGACATGTTAGTCATTGTAAATGACTGGGGAATTTATACGCAACTTCGTCCCCAGCAGTTGTATGAAAGCATGATGGCAAGCCGTTCGCCCAGCGGCGAAAGTCATTTCCCCATAATCTATGATGTGAGAAATTTACTAAAGGATACCGACCCCTTTATCAAACAGGGTTTTGTTATTCTAAAAACAGGTAGAAAAAATGTAATTAAAGTAGAAGAAATCGATCAAAAAACCGGCATCTCAAAATTTGCGGATACGGGAGATGATGCATCCAACGCAGAAGGTGCAATTTCCATGATAGATCCAACAGCCGAGAGTTTAGGAAATTTGGTATCAGTGAAAGAAAATGCCTCCTTAGTTAGAAAAACTTCCACTCCGGCAGAGCGGATTATTTTTGGAGGTGCCGGAGCGGATACGACCGGCGAGCTGGCGGTGAATTTGGGTTTGGAATCTGAAGAGAATTTACGGCGCATCCTCGAGCCCATCGCGCTTTCCTTGCGCGGCCGTGCGCCCAAGCATGTCACGCTGATGTATCCGGATTCCGGGATCCGGCGCTTGGCCGAAGCGCTTTTGGAAGCATTGCGCGTTTCGCCCGACGTTCGGCGTCGATTTCTTCGCTGGCACAGTGCTGCCTCCGGTGAGTCCTCGCGCAAAGCGCTGGAGCGGCGTCTGATCGGCAGCACGGCCCGCTTTGGTGAAGGGCGCGTGATTTTGGTGGATTCAGCGCGCGAACTGGCTTCACTGGAAACTTCCGGTGTGCGTAAAATTGCCTCCGATGAAATTGCCTTAGAAGGCAGCCTGCGTTTTGTGGACGTACGGCATCGAGTGGCCGCAAAAGTGGCGGCAATTGATTTGGCGCTGGATTTATTGGCTTCGCCTGTCCTGGAGCTTCATCCCGACAAACTTTCCGAGCGAGATCATATCCTGCGCATGAAATATGAATTCTATTCGGAATCCATGGCCCGCTGGTCCGAGACACTTCAGAATGAAATGCAGTTGTTAATCGCCGCGTAATGATTAATATATAGCTCATTATGCAACCCGCTTCTTCTACAGCCTTGGGCGCCTTTCTTGAAAAAAAGTTATCCGTACTTCGGTCCGGCGAGTTTTGGGTTGCGACGCCTGTTCATTTGGCTGAGCTTGAAGAGGAAACCGGCGCCCGCATTTCTCCCGAAGAAATGGAATAGCATGTAGCCCGATTTGTAAAAAATCATCCGGGTTTTGAGCTTCTGGCGCATTCTCAAAAAGTCATTTCAGTTTCTT
>JACQQR010000058.1 GCA_016206875.1 Candidatus Omnitrophota bacterium | reverse complement strand
TTTATTTTTTTATTCATGGCGCAACTCCTGTTTTTGTGCCGGTTAAAGTCCGCTATAAACCGGCCGATACACGGTATTACAATTTAAACGGATTTGCTCTTTTGTACACGGAGGTTTGACGTGAAAAGCCATTATACTTGCTCTTCTTGCAGCTGGACAGGCGACGATTCCAAGTTCACCACCAAAATCCTCAGCATCACCTACCGTTCCAAACATGACAACATCCAAGCGTTCAAACAAATCAAATGTCCTCATTGTCAAAACCTCGTCACGATTATTTTTGAAACACTCGACTCAACCCTTCTGAAATAATTTTTTATTGTGTCGTTTTTTCCCTGTTTCAAGCCGCTTGGAAAGTTCCTTCATGAAATCATAGCGGGTTAAATCCAACTGAAGAGGCGTAACGGCCACCCAGCCTTTTTTAAGCGCTTCTTCGTCTGTTTCTATACTTCGGTCATTAATGAAAATTTCTCCAGTCAGCCGGTATTTTAATTTGCCGGGTTCTTCCCCCTCTTTCACAAATTTTTCCACAAACTTCGAGTCGGCTTGAGGAAGTACCTTGATTCCTTTTATTTTGGACGCAGACAGCGCCGGAATATTCACGTTGAGCAAAGTATTTTGGGGAAGCCCGTGTTTGAGACAATTCATAACGATTTGCTTGACAATGTTCGCGGCAAATACAAAGTTTTTTGGTTGATGGCTCGTTACGGAAAAAGCTACGGAAGGAATTCCGCCGATAAGCGCTTCACGGGCGCCGGCTATTGTTCCCGAATAGTAAACCGAGATGCCGGTATTGGCGCCGTGATTGATGCCTGAGACAGCCAACACCGGTTTTCTAGAACCGAAAAGCTCGGCGATGGCAAATTTGACGCAATCGGCGGGCGTGCCGTCAATTCCGTAAGCGGTTCTCGTGCCGGGGCGCTGGAATTTGAACACCTCGATATGTTTGCGCAGCGTAACGGACTGCCCCACGGAAGAACATTCAGTAATGGGACAGATGACCCGGCAGTCGCAAAATGGGCTGAGTATTTTTTCAAGCGCAATCAACCCGGGCGCGGTAATGCCGTCGTCATTGGTAACCAACACACATGGTTTTTTCATAGGTATTTAGCTAATAGCTAATAGCTATTAGCTGTTAGCTAAAAGCTAATGGCTAATAGCTAACAGCTAATCAAACAGAGGCCCGAAATATTTCAAATCGCCGAAGTGAATTAATTTGATGTTCAGCTTTTCAATCAGCTTTCGAATTTGAGGGCACATTAAAATTCTTCGTTCCGCTTCTCTTCCCTCGCGAAAGCTTGAGATATTGCGAAGCGCGCGCGTCAGATATCCGGGATGCACCATCATCTCTGAAATCCCGTTCGGCAATTGCCCGAGACAGTGCTCAAAGCGCTCCTCTGTCCAAGGGCGCTTTGAATCCAAATCCTCGTACAAATGATGCGTTAGGAAATTCTTCCGATGTCGGAAGAATTGGCGCGTTTTCCCGTCCAACCCTCGAAATTGGCGAAAGGGGATTTTGTATTTGAGCGAAAGACGCCGTACGGCAGAAAAAAGGTTGGCAAGACAGTGAATATGATGATGGCTGTCCCAATGAGTGGGCATTCGCTTCAATAATTTCTGAAACTTCAGAATTTGCGCTTCATATTCACGTTCGGCTACGCGAGAAGGAATTTGATGCGCTACGGCAAGCACGTGACGCGATAAAGCAAACGGCGTTTGGGGATGTACGGCCCGGCCTAAGGTAAGTGAAAGATGAATTCCCGTTCCCAAAAATGGCCGGGCCAAAAGTTCCCGCGCCGTGCTCTTGGAAAACGGCAAGGTCATAAGCACGGTGGTGCTGGTGACAATGCCGTCGTCGTGGCAGTCGAGAATGGCGCGGTCTACGCCGCGTGTCAGGTTAAAATCATCCGCATTCACAATCAGGTATTTCATCATGATTGAGCGATGAGCGCAGTTCCCACGGCAAGTGCGCGCTCATGGGCTAGACTGATATAGATTTTTGTGTTCGGAGAAAATTTTAATTTTTGCTTCAGGCCGGAAGAAAGCTCAAGGCGGGGCGCGCGGCCGTTTCGTGTAACCTCTACATCACTCAAACGGACGATCGGCCCGGCGCCGAGTGAAACCGCTTTCAGGAAAGCCCTTTTGACGGCATAGCGTCCTGCGTAATGCTCGTATTTATTTTTTTTGTGAGATTCACAATATTCGATTTCAGCCGGCGTGAAATTTTCTTCAAGAAAAAAAGCTCCCGGCGCTTCAATCTTCGAGCGGATTTCTTCTATCTCCACCAGATCCATCCCGCTTAAATAATGCATTGGAAAAATCCTAGTACCGCATTCCATTTAATTTTGTGGGTATGCGGTACTATGCAGTTTGAGAATGGGCTGCGCCCATTTTTAATTGTCATGCTGCACTAGAATCTTTCGATTTTGATGATTTTATATTTGAGGGTTCCGGCAGGAATCACCACTTCGACTTCGGCGCCCACACTTTTTCCCAAAAGCGCGCGGCCCACGGGTGACTCGACGGAGATTTTCTTGGCCTTTAAATCGGCTTCTTCTTTAGAAACCAGCATGTAATCCAACTCGCGATGATTCACCAAATCCTTTACATAAATCGTAGCCCCCAAAAATGCTTTGGAACCGTCAATGTTTGCGTCATCGATAATAGTCACATGGGCCAGCTTCGTTTCTAAATCATGAATTCTTTTCTCCAAATAACCCTGCTCATTTTTCGCCGCATCATATTCGGCATTTTCGCGTAAATCCCCCTTCTCACGGGCAACGGCAATGGCCTCAATGATTTCGCGGCGGCGAACTGTCTTTAAGTGATGCAGCTCGTTCTTTAATTTTTCATATCCCTCGCGGGTCAGTCGTGTCGTTGTGTGCATAAATTTATAAGTTAGAACTGAATCTTTGCAAAATAAATTCTCTCTTTAATGTTGTCACCCCCGCGAAAGCGGGGGTCCAGTGACTTTTTCATTACGCCAAAGGCAAAGTCGCTGGATTCCCGCTTTCGCGGGAATGACAAGAAAAAAAGTGACAGTCACTTTTTTTATCCTTTGGCCAAAAAGTAATACAGAATGCCCCCGACAATCAAAACGGTGATGATATAGATGCCATAGAATTTGAGGAAATCAACAATGCGGGTAGTCGCCGAATAGCGGCTTTCACGATCTTTGCGGGCCACGTCCATTCTGGCCTTGAGTCCCAGAACTTGGTTCTTATCAAAACGGAGAAAAGTACCTCCTATTTTAAAGGCGTTCAATTTCCCTTCGCGCACAAGTTTCATCACTTCTTCGTCATTGAGAACGAGAAGCTGTTTGACTTCAGTCAAATTAAGAAGCTGTTCTGTCATGTTGAGATGAGCAATCGGAAATTACGAGTCATGAATTAATGCGCTCTTCTTGAATCCAGCGTTCCAACTCCGAACGGCGCACATGCCAAGAACCGCTTTGAAAAACGGCCGGGATTTTCTTTTTTGCCGCCCACTCTTCCACCACATGTTCTTCAAGCTCGAGAAAATTTGCCACATCACCAAGGCTCATATCTTCCGAAACTTCTTGCTCGCCTGCAGACATTTGCACTTCTCCGTCCAAAACGGCCCCTTCTAAAATACTCAGCACAGGAGTTTGAAGCTGCCCACTGACTACGGCGTGGCCGGTCAATGTAAGACTGGAAAAAGCGGTGATATTTCCGCTCACCTTTCCTGAGATGATAATTTTATCGCCGGTGATATTGGCCTTTACTTTGGCGTTTTCTCCCACGGCCAGAACGCCGCGAGTGTCGAGCTTGCCTTCAAAGCTGCCATTGATGCGCAAATTCACAGGATCTTTAAAGGTAATCGTGCCCTGCATACTTGCATCCACATCAAGAATCTTCTCTTGCGGCTCTTCTTGTTTTTTGGCCATGAATGCCCCCCTTTTTAAAAAAGTGACAGTCACTAAAGTGACAGTCACTTTTTCATTGCGGTATTATAAAAGGAAAATATGCCGTTGGAAAGGAAAAGAAAGGGAAAGCAAGGGTGACTGGTCACTTTAGTGACTGTCACTTTTCTTTCTCTTATTGCCGCAACTGCCTGACCCAGCCGGGAAGATTTTGGGCTAGGTATTCAATATCTTCGTCACGGGTTCCGGGGCCCAAAGAAAAACGTACGGCTGAACGCAACCGCTCTTCAGGCAAGTTCATGGCACGAAGCACATGCGAAACTTCTAAAGCGCCGGAGGTGCAGGCTGCGCCGCTGGAGGCGGCTATGCCTTTTGAGTCTAACAAAATTAATAAAGATTCGCTGAGGAGACCCGGAAAACTCACATTCAACGTGTTGGGAAGACAATACGACGCGCGGCTTCCATTGATGTATGCCTCCGGAATCAGTGATAAAATTTTCGCCGCCAACTTGTCGCATAGCGCGCGCAGGCGGGCTTCTTCTTTTTCAAGCGCGCAGAAAGCCATCTCGGCGGCTTTCACAAACCCGATAATCGCCGGCACATTTTCTGTTCCGGCGCGCAAATTGCCCTCGTGATGCCCCCCTGAAAGAAGCGGGGTAAGCTGTACACCTTCCCCGAACCAAAGCGCGCCAACTCCTTTGGGCCCGCCAATTTTATGGGCAGAAAGAGTGATACAGTCAGCGGCCAATCCGGAAAAATCATATTTCATCCGGCCAAAAACTTGCACGGCATCTACATGGAATTTCGCGCCGGTTTTTTTCAGCGCTTGGGCAAGTTCATGCACAGGCTCAAGCGTGCCTGTTTCGTTGTTGGCAGCCATCAAGGAAACCAGCAAGGTGTCTGATGCCGCCGCACGCATCATGCTTTCTACCGAAACGATCCCCTCCTGATTGGGTCCTACCACAGTCACTTTCATTCCCTGTTCTCTTAAAAGCTCAAGCGGACGCAAAACAGAGGGATGCTCAATCGCCGAACAAACAAAGTGGCCGGCTCTACTTTTATTTTTCAATGCAAAACCCGAAATGGCTAAATTATTTGCCTCGGTCGCCGAAGAAGTAAACACCAAACGGCCTGAGCGTTTTCCGAGCAATTCAAGCAAACGCTCACGCGCATTTTCCAAAGCATAGCGGGCTTTTTGCCCCTGTTGATGAAAACTGGAAGGATTGCCGAATTCTTCGGTAAAAAAAGGCTTCATGGCCTCCAGCGCTTCAGGGCGAAGCGGTGAGGTGGCGTTATAATCTAAATAAATCAGCCGTCGGGGAGTTTTTGTATTTCCCCGACGGACTGACCCCGGGCTCGACCCGGGGTCCAATGAAAATGGATTCCCGCTTTCGCGGGAATGACAAACTTCGTTCATTTACTTCAGGCTTTCTTGTATCCAATGTACATAAGATTTCCGACCTTCTTGAATGTCAAGAGCGATAATTTCTGGAACTTCGTACGGATGGATTTTCTCGAGCAGGCTTGCTAAACGGGGAAATTTCACCTTCGTTGTTTTGATGAATAATATGGCTTCTTTGGAAGAATCAATTTTCCCCTTCCACCAATAAAAAGACGAGATTCCGCGAATGACATTGACGCAGGCGCACACGCGGGAACGCAGCAGCCGGCGCGCTATTTGGCGGCCAACGCGTTCATCCGGAACTGTAGAAATCACCAGGCAGGTTTTTACGGCCACGGCAGTTAGCTATGAGTCAATTTGCAACGGAATCCGCTTGACTCGGGCTCCACAATCACATGGCCTTCACGGGCCAGCCATCCCAAACTCATCAGAAGAAGCTCGCGTTTTTGGCCGATGTTTTTCATCAACTCTTCCAAAGTGGCGTTTCCGTTTTTATCCAAATAATGCCAGATGTCTCCTGCCGTGATGCCGATTTCTGTAATCATGACACGCCTTCCTCCTGATTATTGTCATCCTGAACTCTTCGCTGCCCTTATGACAAGCAAAAGTATAACATTTACATTATCATGCGGGCTAGAAATTTTCCTGTATGCGACTTCTGGAACTTAATTACTTTTTCCGGTGTCCCTTGAGCCACAATTTCGCCTCCCCGGTGGCCGCCTTCCGGCCCCAAATCAATAATGTAGTCGGCACACTTGGCCACTTCCATATTATGTTCGATCACAACCACAGTGTTCCCGGCGTCACGTAAGCCCAGCAGCGCTTTCAGTAAATGTTCAATGTCGGCAAAATGAAGGCCCGTGGTAGGCTCGTCCAAAAGATAAAGAGTTTTACCCGTAGCTTTTTTCGCAAGCTCTCCGGCCAATTTCACGCGCTGAGCCTCCCCCCCGGACAAGGTGGTGGAAGGCTGGCCTAATTTGATATAGCCCAGCCCCATTTTGTGAAGAAGCTCCAAGCGCTCGCGTAACTGCGGTATTTTCTTAAAAAATTCCAAGGCATCAGTGACCGGAAAATCCAAAACTTCCGCAATATTCTTTCCCCTGTATTGAATCCCAAGGGTTGGCTCATTGTAGCGCCGGCCGCGGCACACATCGCAAAGCACATACATATCCGGCAAAAAACTCATTTCTAATTTTTGATAGCCTTCGCCCTGGCAAGTTTCACAGCGGCCGCCTTTCAAATTAAAACTGAAACGGCTTTGCGTAAAATTTCTAACTTTGGCCTCAGGCGTGTCGGCAAACAATTTACGGATATGGACGAAGAGATCGGTATAAGTGGCCGGGTTCGACCGGGGCGTTCTGCCGATGGGCGACTGATCGATTTCAATTACTTTGTCTAGATGTTCAATGCCTTCTAACTTTTTGAATTTTCCCACCGGGTAATTCGTTTTCCAAATCTCGTTGTGCAGCGCTTTGAAGAGCACGTCATGAATCAACGTGCTTTTCCCCGAACCGGAAACGCCGGTGATGCAAATAAAAAGCCCGAGCGGAATTTCAAGCGTGACGTTGCGCAAATTGTGTTCCGAAACTCCTTTAAGCGTAAGCCAATTGGCGCCGCGTGAAGTTTTTCGTTTTTTGGGCAAGGGAATGGAACATCTTCCCGAAAGATAATTTCCGGTAAGCGATTTTTCGTTGCGGCAAATTTCCTCCGGCGTACCCACAGCCACGACTTCTCCGCCGTGCGTGCCGGCTCGCGGGCCCAAATCCACCACATAATCAGCCGCGCGAATCGTCTCTTCGTCGTGCTCCACCACCACAATGGTATTTTTCATTTCTTTGAGTTCTTTAAGCGTCGCCAGCAAGCGCTCATGGTCACGGGGATGAAGCCCGATGCTGGGCTCATCAAGCACATACAAAACTCCGGTGAGCCCCACGCCGATTTGAGCCGCCAGGCGAATGCGTTGCAGCTCGCCTCCGGCAAGCGTGCTAACGGGCCTGTCCAAAGTCAGATAATCCAGCCCCACATTTTCGAGAAAAGAAAGGCGCTCGCGAATTTCCTTTAAAACGGGCTCCCCGATAATGCGGCTCGAACCCTCCAGCTTGAGCGCATCAAAAAAATTTTTGGCCTCTGCAATCGATAAGGCGCAAAGCCCGACAATATTTTTTTCTTGCATCAACACACCCAGGCTTTCTTTTTTGAGCCTGCCGCCTTTACATTCCGGGCAAACCCCCTCCACCAAAAATTTTTTGATTTTATCGCGAACCATTTCGGAAGACGTGCGGTAGGAAAGCTCTCTGAGTTCGTCAAACAGCCCGGGAAATTCGTCGTTTCCCCAAAAAAAAGCGTCGCGCACTTCTTCAGGAAGATTTTCGAAAGGCTGGTTCAAATCCACTTTATAGTATTGACGGATTTCCCAAGCCAAGTCCTCGATAAAATAGGAATTAAACGAGAAAAAGATTTCTTCGTTGAGCGCGCCTTTCAGAAGGGGTTTTGTAGCGTCCCGGACCACCACTCCCGAGAGGATTTGCGAAACCCTTCCGATTCCCCGGCATTTCGGGCAAGCGCCGTACGGGCTATTGAAGGAAAACATGTTTGGGGTTAATTCTCCGATCGACACATGACAGCTCAAGCAAGTTCTGGCTCGGGAAAAAAACAGCTCTTTTTCCCGGGCTTCCTTGCGCTTACGAATCGGCTCTACCCGCACCAGCGCCTGGCCATTCGTGACCTCAAGCGCCAGCTCAAGTGATTTGGTCATCCGCTCGCGGAAACGTTCGTGCACCATAAAAATATCAATCAAAATATCAATGTCGTGGCGCTTGGACTTGAGGAGTTTTAGATCGTCATCCAAAGAATAAATTTTTCCATCCACACGTACTTTGCTGAATCCTTTTTTGCGGATTTCCTCAAGCTCTTTTTTATATTCTCCTTTGCGAGCGCGGACAATAGGCGCATAAAGCACAATGCGTGAATTGCGCGGAAGCATAAAAATTTGCTCAATCATATCGCGCGCCGTTTGGCCGGAAATGGGTTTGCCGCATTTATAACAGCACACCGTTCCCACCTTGGCATACAGCAAACGCAGATAGTCATAAATTTCCGTGACTGTGGCCGTCGTACTGCGAGGATTGTGTACTACGGATTTTTGTTCAATGGAAATGGAGGGAGAAAGCCCGGTAATTTGGTCCACTTCGGGTTTTTTGAGTTTTTCCAAAAACTGGCGGGCGTAGGAAGACAGGCACTCCAAATAGCGGCGCTGGCCTTCGGCATAGATGGTGTCAAATGCCAGCGAAGACTTTCCTGAGCCGGAAAGCCCGGTAATAACGGTAATGCGGTTTCGCGGAATTTCCACGTCCACATTTTTTAGATTATGCTCACGCGCGCCGCGGATAATGATGGAAGAAGACATAATGTGTTTATTCCCCTCTTGAGAGGGGTGTCCCGTTAGGGGCGGGGTGTGTGAGCCACAACGTTTTGACACACCCCGTCGCCTTTCCGCCTCGGCGGACCCGCCTGAGGCGGGCGGCAAAAGCGCCACCCCTCTTTTTAGAGGGGAATTTTTCGCTACGTTCCTATTTTTATTTTAGAAAAAATTTTCTCTAAAAGCGCCGCCGCTGAATATAAAGCCAAGGCGCTGGTTTTTGGATTTTCCCGGGAAGGCTCGTTTTCCACCCGTGTAGTGATGCTTCCGCTTGCGGCCTCAAGGCGAATCTCATGAGAATTTTTCTTAAATTCCGGTGAAGTCATCACACGCACTTTTACTTTCTCCGGGCCCAGCGTGGCCAAACTCAACAGGGCGGCCACGTTCACATTTTGAGGAAAAGCACGAACCGCTTCTTCGGCCGTCCCCTCAAATAAAACAGTTTCGCCGTGAATATGTTCAAGCTCTATCCCTTTTTGAGCCAAAAGGGGCGCCCCGCGTAAACCGGCAATGGGCTTGCGTGTAGTCAGTGTCACCGAATGAATCCGGCCGGACTGCCTTGCGGCCTGAAATGCATCGACCCCGGCAATCGCCCCGGAAGGAATATACAAATTCCCTTTTGAATTCTGCGCTAATTTCTTGAGATTGAGCGCAAACAATCCTCCCACACTCATCACCAAAACCGATTTTCCCGCTTTCAGGGCAGGCCCCACAATGGCCTTCACAATGGATAAGTGCGCCGCTTCAATAATGAAATCACTTTGACGGATTAAGGTTTTTAAGTCGACAACTTTGGGCCTGGGGCGAAGACTCGCCGCCAAGCGAACGGCCGGCCGGCTAATGGCATCATGAATCGCAGCTAAACGAACTTGTGATTTGAAGTTACGGGTGAGGAATTTTGCCAGGTAAGTTCCGATAGTGCCCGCGCCCACCAGGCCTACGCGGACTAAAGAGCGCACTTCTCCGCCTCTCGACTGGTGATTTGATTATTTCTATCTACGCGAATTACGATGGGTTTGTGATTGGGAATTTCTTCTTCAGCCATAAGAGCAAAAGACATAATAATGATTGCCTCCCCTTTCCGGGCATAAAAGGATGCGCCGCCATTCATGCAAATGATGCCTGAATTTTTGGGACCTGAAATTGCGTACGTTTCCACTCGCTGACCGGTGTCAACGTTGGCAATCAGCACCTTTTCCCAAGGGAGAATATTGGAAGCTTCTAGAAGGGCTTCATCAATGGTAATGCTGCCCTCATAATCCCGGTTACTTTCGGTGACCGTGGCGCGGTGAATTTTGGATTTTAATAGTTGTCTGAACATATCATGTACCCTCGCCATCACCCCTAACCTCTCTCCCTCTTCGAGGGAGAGGGAAAAAGGCCTGCCTGCCGGCAGGCAGGGTGAGGGTGATGTTGTCAATCAGCCTAGTCTTACCAATATAACACGCAATGGCCAAAAGTGAAACCCGCCCAATTGTAGCGACCGGCCTCAAATTCTCAGGGCAAACCAGTTCAATATAGTCAATTTTGGCCACAAATGGGCGGAGAAATTCCCCCACCGCTTCCTTTAGTTTACGGGCATCTTTAATGCCATCTCTCAGGAGTTCCTGGGCGTAGAGCATAGACAAATAGATAAGCGGCGCTTTCATTCTTTCCGGCCGGCTTAGGTATTTGTTCCTTGAGCTCATGGCCAAGCCGTCTTTCTCTCTCACTGTATCCAGTACCCGGATCCCGATAGGGAAATTCAAATCTTGTGCCATCCGCTTGATCACCACAGCCTGCTGATAATCTTTCGCTCCAAAATAAGCGCGCGAAGGCTGCACAATATTGAAGAGCTTCGCAACTACTGCGGCTACTCCGGTAAAGTGAACAGGCCGGCATGCCCCACAAAGACCGTGCGCAAGTTCTTTCACCCGCACTTCGGTTTGAAAACCATCCGGGTACATTTCGCGGGCCCCCGGATAAAAAAGAATATCCACTTTCTCTTTTAAAAGAAGGGCCTTATCGGCAGAAAAAGTCCTTGGATAATTTTTTAAATCTTCTCCAGGACCAAATTGAGATGGATTGACGAAAATACTCGCTACACAAAAACGATTTTCTTTGCGGCAGGCGCGCACCAGTGACAAATGCCCATCGTGCAGCGCACCCATCGTGGGCACAAAGCCGATGCCTTGGCTTCGATGCTTCAAGGCCCAGCGCTGCATTTGGGAAATACGGGTGATGATTTTCATTTTTTCTCCGTTTGTCATTCCCGCGAAAGCGGGAATCCAGGGTAACTACAACTGAGGTTGCATGAACCCTGGATTCCCGCTTTCGCGAGAATGACAGATAACCCACAACTCTCTGGCCCGTTTTTTGAGCACAGGGTGAATCCATTCGGGTGCGACCTCACTTAAAGGACGCAGCACAAAAACGCGCTCGTGCAAGCGCGGGTGCGGGAGCGTAAGCCCCTCTTCGTTCACCACTTGGCCGTCATAATCAAGCAAGTCTAAATCTATAATGCGAGGGCCGTTTGAAACAGCGCGAACACGCCCGAGTTTTTTCTCAATACTTTGAAGCAATTTCAGCAGCGCTTGGGGGTCGAGTGATGTTTCTATTTTCCAGACACTATTTAAGAACAATCCCTGCGGCGGGCCGCCTTGGGGCATTGTTTCGTGAATAGCGGAACCAGCCAAAAACTTTACCTCCGGAGTTTCGGCCACTAACCGTTGGGCCGAACGTATATGCTCCAATCGATTCCCGAGGTTTGAGCCAGCTGCGATAAAGGCATTAGTAGGCATTGTGTCATTCCATCCAGCCCAATGGTTACCTTCTATTATTTCAACTGTTTAATCCGCTGCACTGCCTCGCTCAATCGTTCTTTCGACACAGTAAGCGCAAAGCGAATGTATCCTTCTCCGTTCGGGCCAAAACCATTGCCGGGTGCGGTCACAATGCCGGCATCTTTAAGAAGCTTGGCAACTAGCTCTGCGCTGGTGTAGCCGGAGGGCACACCTGCGAAAACGTAGAATGTGGCTTTCGGGCGAGTGACTTTCCATCCCAATTTTTGCAGGCCTTCCACTAAAATATCGCGCCGTTCTTGATAAATGGCGATATGGTTGCGTAGCGATTCTCGTCCATCCCGAAGCGCCTTGATTCCGGCGTATTGAATGGCTTGGAAAATTCCCGAATCAATATTGGATTTAATCTTGGCCAAAAGCCCGATGATTTCGGCATTGCCCAGAGCAAATCCCACGCGCCAGCCCGTCATATTGAATGTTTTCGAAAGCGAATGAAATTCAATACCCACTTCTCTGGCACCCCCGGCCTCTAGAAAACTAGGCGCTTTGTAGCCGTCGTAAGTCATCTCAGAATAAGCGGCGTCTGAGGCCACAATTAAATCGTGACGGCGCGCAAATTCCACCGTGCGCTCGTAAAAATCAATAGGAGCCACAGCCGCAGTGGGATTATTTGGATAATTGAGAAACATCAGCTTGGCTTCTTTTAGGGCAGAAGCGTCAATTTCTTCAAAGTCGGGCAAAAAACCATTTTCTTCCTCAAGCGGCATCAGAGATACTTCCCCGCCCGCAAACCAAGTTCCGGATTTGTATGGCGGGTAGCAGGGATCGGCTACCAGCACCACATCCCCCGGATTCACTACAGCCAAAGGCAAATGGGCGATGCCTTCTTTCGAGCCAATCAACGGAAGAATTTCTTTCTGCGGATCGAGTGTTACTCCGCTTCGCTGCTCAAACCAGCTGGCGATTTCCTCACGGAACACCGGCATACCGGCATCAAGGCCGTAGCGATGATTGGCCGGGTCCTTGGCGGCGCGGTACAGCTCTTCAATAATGAAGGCGGGTGTGGGTAAATCCGGATCGCCTACGCCTAAATCAATAATGTCTTTTCCTTGGGCGCGCGCCTCACGTTTCAGGCGATCGATTTCGGCAAACAAATAAGGGGGCAATTTTTTCAAACGCTCAGCTGGGTGAATCGTCACCGACATAAAAACATCCTTTCTTCTCATCAATAAATTAAATACGCCGCACCCGCCCCGCCGAAGGCGGGACTGCGGGTAGTGTTTTTTCTCTGTCATTCCCGCCTGCCTGCCGGTAGGCAAGGCTTTCGCGGGAATGACAGCGTAGGTAATGGTGCGCCCGACTGGAGTCGAACCAGTGACCCACAGCTTAGAAGGCTGAAGAACTATGCCCCCGGCAAGATTCGAACTTGCTACCGACGGATTAGAAATCCGTTGCTCTATCCAATTGAGCTACGGGGGCTTAGAATAATTTAGACACTGACATTTAAGGCCTGGTTTTTGATTAGTTGCGAGACTTCGATTTCGGTTTGTGCCCGTCCTGTGCCATAAAATCCGGAAGGTACGGCTTCTATCAGATGATTTTCAAGTTTTTTAATAGCGGCTATCATACCATCACGCTGAGGCCTGGCATATATTGCTGTTACTTTAAAGCCTGGAAGCTCATGACCTAATAGCCCGGCAATCGTAAACGGATCAGTGCCAAGCCCAACCAAGAACGTCGCAAAGCTTCGGCGGAGGTCATGAAATCTTAAGTTTCTGACCTTCGCATCTTCACATAACTTTCCGAAAGACCGTTTCGGATTATAATCAAAATTGAATGGGCGGCTGAGAATCTCGGACGGAATACGGCCTAATGGGACATACCTATCCGAGCCGTTTTTGGTATGACGAAGCATCAGGTGATTCTCCACACCGTCAATGCGAATATCGTCTGAACCATATTTCAAACTTTGAATCTCGCCTTTTCGCATGCCTGTCAAAACAGCCAAGAGGATAACATCGAGTAATGTCTGGTGATCTTTCTTTATGGCAGGATTCTTTTCGGTTTCGATCTTAATAGTAAGTTGCGTCATTAGATTTACCAGTTCACCCTTTGTTAGCGCACGGTCACGAGACTTTTCATACTCTCTTTTAAACTTTGTTGCAGGGTTAGAACCGGAGAAAAGATATTGAGTCTTGTCCTGAGGATGCTCCCACTTTTCAATCGCGAGATTAAACATTTGACGAAGCGCACCAAGTTCATGATTTATTGTATAAGGACCAACACCATCAGCGCGGCGCTTAATCCGATAACGTTCAATATCCTCCTTTGAAATCTCAGCAATCAACCTGTCCACGAAATAGGCTTTGAGATGTTTAATGTAAATCAGATCCGTTCTCTCACAGGCCTCATGATTGTACTTGGCCCATTGAAGATATTTATTGGCAAGCTCGGGAAAGGTTACCTTACAATCGCGTTTAACATCTAAAAACTTATTTTCGGCAATCTCCGTTAATCGTTTTGCAAGAACCGCTTGAGCAAGTTTCTTTCCATTCGCACCGAGACTCAGAGGTGCAATCCTCTCTCGGCAACGCTTGCCCTTGTAAGTAATATCTATCCACCAGAAGTTGCCGTGGGGAAATACACGCCCCTTACCGCGTGTCTTTGGATTTTTCATGATACGATCCTTTGAATTTTTTTAATTCGGACTTGTCGATCAACCAAACTGGACCCAGTCTTTCAAAGCGAGTAATCCTTCCCGACTTCATTGCTTTATGAACCGCCTGAACCGTTACCCTGGCATGTTCAGCAAATTCACTTATTAAAATTAAACTCTTTTTCATGGGTGCAGTATATAGATTTGGTTTAAACGCTTCAACTATTAATTTTAATATGATGAGACAGGCTTGACCTTCCGGCTCTGAATCCAAACATCAACATCTCTTCGATTAAATCTGACACCTCTTGGCAACTTATAATATGGAAACTCAATCCGGCAATCAGAAATCCATTGATAAATGGTATGCCGCGACACGGCAAGATACTCCGCAACTTGCCCGGCTGTCATTAGTTCACATTCGTTTTTGGAAACTTCTAGCATCTTCAAGGCGATACCTCAATTTTTTTCGATTGCCCATATGAGTCTTGCCTTATTCTCTTGTCTCCTCTGAATTTATTTTTCCAGTAATGCTCCCGCGCCTCCTGAAGCTCGTAAGCATCTCCAACATCAAACCAGTTTCCCTGGAAGATATGCCCATATACCGCATTCCTCACCAATAGCCACCCGATAAAATTTCCCATCCGGTCTGGATCATTTTTCTCAACCTCTAGATATTCCCGGACCTTTGACATAAATTCATTTGGGAAATAGTAGAGACCGATGCTGACCAGGCCAGATTGCGGCTCAAAGGGTTGCTCTTCTATATTTACAACCTCCCCCGATCCATCTAGTTTAACCACATCAAAATTCCCCGCCTGGCTCTTATTTTTAAGGTCATAGACTCCAATTAATGGAAGAACTCTAGCCCACCTTATGTGGCGCAGGAATTCCGCAACCGGAAAATCAAAGAAATTATCCGGTGAAAGGACGAGAAAATCCTCTTTCGAATCCTTCATGCCAAGATACATGTCTTTGACAATCCCTAGCTTTTGCTTTCGATTTCTGACGCCGTTATTGATTATTTCAATTTCTCCGGTTCCCCGTTCCTCCTTCCACCGTGAAAAATCGTCAAAGAACATCTCATTTGTGACAATGACCGTCTCCCTCCGGTCTTTAATTTCATGCACTACGCTCATCATGTGATCGAGCATTGGTTTTTCACCCAAATCGATCAGCGACTTTGATGTTACCTGCGTAATCGGATATAGCCGTGAGCCAAAACCTCCCGCAAGAAATATGATTCTCATTCGGATTTCACCTCCTCCTGATTCAAATCATTCAAAATCAGACTGGAGAAATCCTCTTTGGAGACAATGACTTTCCCACCCCCAGGATAGATGAAAGTTTTGGCTTTCATCCCCACTTTCACTCCTGCCGGAATCCCGGCGAAACGGATATTCGAAGGCACAACGTGGCGCACTTTGAAAACCTTCTCCACTGCTCGCTCCGCCTTAACGCCGACTTTTGAAACCTCTCCTTGAAAAGATTTTCCTGGAAATGCTTCTAATTCAATCGTTACGGTGTCCCCGGTTTTGATCTGATCGACGGCATCCTCCGGCACCAGAGCTTTTACGTATATGGTTTTGGGATCGGCAATCTTAAATAGAGAATCTTTTTGAGTAAAATAATTGCCTATCCGAAACCTGGGATCCGAAAGAAGAATGCCTGAAAATGGCGAGCGAACAAGAAGAAGTTCCCGCTTCTCCTTTAAAAATGCCACTTTCTTCTCAAGTGCTAGAATTTCCGTTTCTTTTTTAATCTTGAGTTCCTTATGCTGCTCAATTTCCAAGCGCACTCTTTCTAGAATCGCCTTCCCAATAACCCTGTTTTCGACAAGAAGAAGTTTTTTTGCGATTTCTTCTTCCAAATATTCGATTTTATTCTCCAGCATGCGCACATCCGATTTGAGAAGATCGATTTCCATCTCCAAATCCACAATATCCCTGTCTAAATCCCGGTTCTGGAAGCGGGCCAGAATATCTTTTTCCAGGACAGAGTCCCCCTCCTTATGCAGCACTTCGGTTAAAACACCAGGTTGATTCACGCCGACGGTTACGAGCCGCTCGGCTGTGACAATCCCTTCGGCTTCTACGCGCTTCCCATGGCCGAATAAATAAAAAAGGATCACGGAACTGACAACGATTACGGCTGTTATCAATAACCAATGTCCTTTGCTTCTTTTCTTTTTTTCCTCCTTAAATAAATTGGGTTCCTCTGCAGGTTCTTTGGGCATGTGTTTACATACCTCCTTTCATGAATTTACTACTGAGACAACATGGCTGCTACCAAAATGCGGCATGCGCCGTGCAGTCCAATACACCACCGGAATAGAAAGAATCAGACTGACCAGAAGCGGCGTGATCTGCCACACATAAAAGGGTGTTTTCTCGAGACAAAAATAAAGAATTCCAAATCCTAGTAAAGTCCCCGGCCAAAGGCCTTTCACGCAGTCCCAGAGTCCAACGGAAGCAAACGGGTTTTTACTCATAGGTTTCCAAATGGGTCTTCGGAATGCGATGGAAAGAATATTGAGCGGAGAATACAGAAAATTGTTGAGCAGCAAAAAAGTGGAAAAAAGCACTTCATAGATATACCGGAAAAAATCCCGGAAGGATCTCAGAATCAGGAGTTTATTTAAGAAGGCCACTCCAAAACTGAAAAACAAAATGCCGTTCAGGAAACTATTGGTATAGAGGTCATACCAAATGGAATCAATCTCTATGTTGAGAATGTAGACCGCATACACCGAATGAATCAGAAGTCCCAGTATTACCCACAGAAAAAACACGATATCAGCCAGATAAAGGTAGATGCCGTAAAAAGTCAAAAAACGGACGGCCACAGAAAGTTTCTTTCGAAAAACAATCGGCCATCCCTGAAGCGTACCCCGCGCCCAGCGGTAGGCCCGTGCTCGTGCCTCAAGATAATGACTCGGGGCCTCGTCATAAGCAACCACATCAGAACAAAAAGCAACACGGTATCCCTGTTCATCGAGAAGAGCTGTATCCCAATTATCATGACTCAATACACCCTTCGGCACTTCCAGAGAGCCAAGGAGCCCAGCGCGCACAAGCTGATGATGACCGAACGATATGGAACGGCCAAAAAGGGTCTGTATGGAACTGAAGTTAAGCCTCTGGGAAAACTCAGAGCCAATCCTCTCAAAATGCGCATACCAGGTTCCGGCATGAGCAATCCGGCAAAAACATTGGAAGATGGCGATATCTTTATTGTCCGGATGTTCTGCCTTCCGGAGCAGCTTTAAAATGACTCCCTCGGGCACCATACTGTCCGCGTCTGCTACATATAGATAGGTATATTCAGGATGAGAATCCAAAAACTCCTTGAGATTGCCCTGTTTTCTTTCAACCGGTTTGGGACGCCTTCTATAAAATACGCGGCCGGGATACTGGTCAGAAAGCCTTCTATGTATAGAAAGCTCAAATGCTTCCTGTTCAGGGCCAGAATCTGAAAGAATCCATAAATCAAGTCCCGGAATCCGATTACCAGCCATTGAATAACTCATCCTTTCAAACAGCCCGTGCGTTTCGTTACAAATGGGGTAAACAAGCGCCGTTTTTGGGAATTTCCTTACGAAAATTTCCTTGAGCGGCCTACAGCGGATAAACAGGCTCGATAGTGCCAATGAAAAGATGTAGAGCACATTGAAAAATAAAAACCCAAAACCAACCACCCAGATAAGGCTGATCATGAAAGATTCCGGCGTCACAATCAAAGAGCGCCAGACAAGGAGACTGCCCGCCATAGAAAGAATGAAAACCAAAGCAATAAACCATGTGCCTTTCCAAGCTTGATTGGCCATCAGTCAACCTCCCCTTTTGGGCCGGATACTCCAAACCCGCCTGAAGCGCGGTCAAGGTATAGCAAAGTGATCTGCAATTGACTTACCGCATCGATTTTGGCCATTCTTTTTTCCTGAAGCGCAATATAAGAATCCACTAGAGAGCTCATTGCCTCTTCACCGGCAATGATCCTGATTCTTTTATTTTTATAGATTGCTCCGGCCTCTTTTTCTTCCATCAGGCGAAGCCGGACCATTTCCTTAAGTGTTTTGGCTTCATGAAAAAGTTCACGGATCATTCTTTCTTTCTTCTGAACCTCAAGTTTTCCCTCCCATTCAATTTCTTCTGTTTCGTATTGCTTGGCTTTAATTTCACCACCCAATCTTCCAAAATCAAAAATGTTCCATTTCCCCTCCACTCCGGCCAACACGCGCCGCGTATCTACATACTCATCTTTCAGGACATTGCCCTTAACCGTTAAGGAAAGGGTGGGCCAGCGATTTGCTTCAAGCGATTTTTTCTCGAATTCTTTTTCTTTTATTTCAAGGCTTTTGATACGGTACATGGGATCATTTTCCCGGGCCCGGTCAATATAGAATTGAACATCTTCGGAAAACTCAAGCGTCTCATCTCTAGGTTCAATCTCGAGTGTTTCTTTATCCGTAAGGCCGGTCATATCCTTAAGAATAAAGACGAGGTAATCATAATTTTCCTTGTGCTTTACAAGCTCCACTTTTGCCTTTTCGTAAAGAGTTTTGATATGCATCAGTTTTGGGGCTGCAAAAAATCCTCCTTGAACCAATTCCTTAAATTTCTTCTTCTCAACCGAGATTTCCCGTTCCTGATTTTGAGCAAGCCGGATCAATTCCTTTTCTCTTAAGAGTTGAATATAAATCAAGCGGATTTCAAGTTCGATATCAAAACGGCTTTCATTGATTTTCTGCTTATTGATCTGGAGCCGTGCCTTTTGTCGCTTCACTTCCTGCACGGATTTTCCGCCCTGAAAAAGTGGCTGCTCCAGCACTAAATCCGCGTAACCAACGGGCTTTAAACCGTTGGAACTGAAAGCCCCGTAATATTCCGCGTGAAGCTTGGGAAAAAATTCCGCACGCCGGGCATAAAGGATGGCCCGTTCCTTCCGGAAACGCGCTACGGCCCCCTTCATGCCAAAATGTCCGTGGAGCGAACGCTCTAGCGCTTCCTCCAGCGTGAGAAGCTCCCCAAATTGCCCGGCGGGCAGCCTCATGCCAATATCCGGACTCATCCCCCAGGATTCTCTTCCACTGAGTGGAACGAGCAGGCATAACACCAGTGAAATTACTTTCTTAAAGTTTTGTCCCATAAATAAAAAGAGTGAAAAGGACGCCCCAAATACTGGCGCCCTTTTTCAGTTTTCCTTTCTTTATTCAGTGTCTGATTTTAAGAAGTGGTTACGCAGCTTAATAAAACCTTTGGTCACCGCTTCGATTTTGTCCTTCGGGAACAAAATGCGCCGCTGGGTATATGCCATTTTGCCCTTAATTTCCAGAAAGTGCCGGACATCTCCCCGCCTTTGGCCGTTCACCTCCACTTCCCTGAATCTTAGGTCTTCTCCTTTTCCAAGCGGCACCGAACATACTTCTTCAATGACGCCAAATCCCTTCTTGATTTCTTCTCCCATGAATTTTCTCCCCTTTCTCCTTCGTTTTTTTACAGCGCTTCTAGCAGCAACACTTCTATAGGCGTGTAGGCATCCACCGTAATCGAGGTGTCTATCCGCACGGATCTCAGATCGTCCCGCGCCTGATTCGTGAGATTCTGGGCCGCATTCAGCCTAAGTTGATCCTCCAAACTAAAGGGATCCTGTCTTAATGTGCCGGTAAATAAAGCCCCGGCTCCCAGAATCGTTTCCCCAAGAGCTTTAAAAATTTTGAGATCCTGATGTTTCTCCACCTTCCCACGAATGCCGGCGGAACCGTCTTGTGACAAGGCCATTGCCCTTACCCGGATTTCTTTGCCATCCGGCAACACTAATTTCGTGAAATTCACATTGATCCTGTCCAAACTCTTCAATATCCCCGCCGAGCCCAAAAACTGAGAGCCTTTTGGAATTACGATTTTCTGTTTCCAATAAATGTCCTTCGCGGTAGAAGCAAATACCGGCGCTTCCACATTGAAACTGAAAATCCGGGATGGAATAAAGGCTGGAATCTTTGCACCGGATGGAAGTCCCGGAATGTCTTCCTTTGCCGGATCCAGCCTTAAATTTTGCGGCTCCTCCTTACGCACATACACCGCCATGGGACTGGAATCGATATGCGTCTTGTCCGGGACAGTCTTTTTCTTCTCAGGCGCTTTTACCGCCATTAAACTTTCTTCCGAGTGCTGAATCGCTTCTTCAATGGCGCTGCTTGTGATCACTTTCTGCTCTTCAGTTTGAACAAAACTTTCGGTTTTTTTAGTCTCAGGATCAGTTCCTTTTCCGATCCATGCAAAAAAGATCAAAACCACGGCAATGGCTATCACCCATATCTTTTTCTTCCAGGTAAATACAAGGATTTTCCCGGCTCCGGCACGAATCCAGTCCGTGAGTGTCTTTTTGGGCTTATCATAAAAACTCCGTTCCGGCGGTTTTGGTAAAGGAGCCTCTTTTTTTGATGCCGGTTCTCCCGTCATTTTCGGATCACTGTTTTGCAAGGTCATTTCCTTTCCTCCACTGAATGCTTGAGCCACGGAAAACCGCTGATTTCTATGTTCCGGCTTCCTGATTCCTCGAATATGAGAAAGACCGGCCCCTGGCCCTGGTCAAATTCCGTGGCGGCTGTGGAGAGTACTCCGTAGACGTATTCACCCGGCTTGATCTCGGATGGCGCGTTGCTTTGTGTCTGGAGCTCCCTAAAATCTTCTCTGTCCTTATGAAACCAACCTTTTTGTTTTTGACTTGCAAGCACAATTTTGAGCACCTTGTAAGAAGTATTGGAAAAATTAAGGATGGAAAACTTAAGATAAATCCTCTCTGCGATCCGGGATAAAGACAAAAGATTGATTTGCACATTACCCTTCGACCTGGAACTCTTTAAATTCCGCGACTCATTTTCTTCCATAAGTTGTTCCATTAATTTTTGATCCGCCTTCTCTTCCACTCTTTTTTCAAATTCCAATTCCTTCTTCTGATATTGATCAAGTAGCTGGGTTTCTTTTTCTTTCACTATCGCTTCCGCCTGACCTTCGATCAGCTCTTCGCCCAAAACGGCATCAACGATATATTCAGCCGTCTCGGGCGGCCCGACAGTCACTTGAAACGTGAAGCGACCGGAGCGGGTTTCAATATGAAGATTAGTTTGGGCCAACTCGGCGCCGGTGATGGGCTTAATGAGCACCTGCCGCTCATACACCTCAACCTTGAAAAGACTCTGATTTCCGACATACACGTTCAAGGCCGGTTCTGGCAGATTGATAATGGTGAAATAGTCCGGAGCTGTTTGGATTGTCCGGACACTCTTCGGTTTCATTTCAACTTCATAGACATTCGGGCTTTCCCCGGTCTTCTGATTCAAATCGCGTCTTTTGGCAAGCGGACTACTCATTTCCGATATTTCTAAGGAAGTCACGTCACTGATATTTGCTATAGGAATAAAATTAAGCCCCATCAATGAACCGATCATTTATTTTCCTCCAGCTTGTTTAGTAGAATTTCCCGCGAGTTATCCACCAAAAGCCCCGAGGGCACCTTCACAGAACGCGGGTATTTTTTAAGCACAATGTCCCATTTGACAAAACTTGAGTCTTTATATTTGGAATTTGTGTAACTTGTGATGGTCCTGACACCCGTAAGCGAGAGAACCACAAATTCAGGAGTGTTCTTTTCGATGCGCTCTTCCCGGATTTCGATTCGGGTATTAAGACCGGCCGCTTTTACCTTTGAAAGAAGTCCCGAGCGGATATATTCTTCTTCCACCCGCTCCTGACAGCGGCGCGTCATGAGCCGGAACGCTTCCTCAAAATCACGGGAAAGCGTATAGGCATTTAATTCCGAAAAACGCTTCACGAATGTCCTGGCGAAGAAAATAAGCTCCGGATCAGCCGGATCGGTTTCCGTCTTCGTATTTTCAAATATTTTGGATTCTCCGAGTTCGCTTACCCGGATCACTAAAGGCGGCTTCTCGGCCAAAAAATAAGCACCCACGAGAAGCAGGATGACGATAGCGCTTTGGATAAAGACGATCAGTTTCAGAAATTCCGCCTGGGATTCCAAATCCCCAAACACTTCGTAAAACCGGCGGTTTAGTTTGTTGAGTTTTGAGTGAAAGAGTGTTTTCATTTGTATCCAGGCCTTGGGCC
>JACQQR010000064.1 GCA_016206875.1 Candidatus Omnitrophota bacterium | reverse complement strand
GTGCTGAGTCCTGAGTAAATGCCTTGACTCAGGACTCAGGACTCAGGACTCAGGACTATTCAATGCATAACCGCTTCGTTCATCTGCATGTTCATACTCAATATAGCCTCCTTGACGGTGCCTCGAAAATCGACGAGTTAGTCAAGCAAGCCGTCAAAAAAAACTTTCCTGCCCTCGCCATTACCGACTACGGCAATTTGTTCGGTGTCATTGAATTTTATCAAGAATGCATGAAGCAGGGCATAAAACCAATCATCGGCATGACCGCTTACATAGCACCTCAGTCGCGCTTTGAGCGTTCCACTCACGGAATCAAAGATGCTTCCTTTCGTTTGGTGCTGCTTGCCAGGAACGAACGCGGATATAAAAATCTGATCAAACTCTCAAGCATGGGTTATCTGGAAGGATTTTATTACAAGCCGCGTATCGACAAAGCTTGCCTTAAGGAATTGGGCGAAGGCTTAATCGGCCTTTCCGCCGGACTTAAGGGCGAGGTGGCTTATTATGTGGCGCGCGAGCGCTTTGAAGAAGCGGAAAAAGCGATTCAGGAATATCAAGATTGCCTGGGGAAAGAAAATTTTTACTTGGAAATCCATAATCATGGAATTCCCGAAGAGGAGCAGGTGCGCTGTGCCTATAAAGATTTGGCCAAGAAAACCGGAGCGCGGCTTGTTGCCACCAATGATGTGCATTATGTCAGCCGTGAAGATGCGCGCGCGCGCGAGGCGCTTCTTTGCATTCAAAGCGGCGCTAATTTGGATGACCCGCACCGGCTGCGCTCCTCCTCCGATGACTATTACTTAAAGTCCGCTGAGGAGATGGAAGCCCTTTTTAGTGATTTTCCGGAAGCGCTTCACGCCACCATGGAAATTGCCGGCCGTGCTTGCGTAGAATTAAGTTTTAAAGAACTCCATTTGCCGAACTTCACGCCGCCAAATAAAGAAAAAAAGGAAACTTATTTAAGGCGCCTTTGCGAAGAGGGCTTGCTACTCCGTAAATCAGAAATTTCTCCCAAATACCGCGAAAGGTTGGAGTATGAATTAAAAGTTATAGAAAAAATGGGTTATGTAAGCTATTTCCTCATTGTTTGGGATTTTATCCGCTACGCCAAAGAAAAGGGAATTCCCGTGGGCCCGGGCCGGGGTTCTGCCGCGGGCAGTTTGGTCTCCCACGCGCTTGGAATCACGGATTTGGATCCCATCGTGCACGGCCTGATTTTTGAGCGCTTTCTTAATCCCGACCGTATCAGCATGCCGGATATCGATATCGATTTTTGTTATGAGCGGCGTGAAGAAGTTATTGATTATGTGAAACACAAGTACGGCGAGCAAAATGTAGCGCAAATCATCACCTTTGGCACCATGGCCGCGCGCGGCGTCATTCGCGATGTGGGACGGATCATGGGGCTTTCTTATCCCGATGTAGACAAAATCGCCAAAATGATTCCCGTGGAACTCGAAATGACTTTGGATAAGGCCTTAAAGGTAGAGCCCAAATTAAAAGAACTTGTGAAATCCGATGCTAAAGTCAACGAACTCATCGAGATTTCAAAATTGTTGGAAGGAAATCCCCGCCACGCCTCAACGCACGCCGCCGGTATTGTCATCTCAGACCTCCCGCTGACCGAATATTTGCCGCTTTTTAAACAGGGCGACATTGTGTCCACGCAGTTTACGATGGGCACGGTAGAAAAAATCGGCTTGCTTAAAATGGATTTTTTGGGCCTGCGCACTCTTACCGTGATCAGCGAGACCATTCGTTTGATTCAGGCCACGCGCGGCGTTACGGTGGATTTTTCCAAAATGGATTTTGGCGATCTCGCCACCTACGAGCTTCTTTCCCGAGGGGAAACGTTCGGCATATTTCAGCTAGAAAGCTCGGGGATGCGCGATATCTTGCGCAAAATGAAAATGTCGCGATTTCAAGACATCGTGGCTTTGCTCGCTTTGTATCGCCCCGGCCCCTTGGGAAGCGGCATGGTGGACGATTTTATCCGCCGCCGGCATGATGCTTCCTTAATCCAATACGATCATCCTGCTTTAGAGCCTATTTTAAAGGAAACCTACGGGGTGATTCTTTATCAGGAACAAGTGATGCAAATTGTCAGCGTATTAGCCGGCTTTAATTTGGCCAAGGCGGATTCGCTTCGGCGGGCTATCGGCAAAAAAATTCCGGAAGAAATGGAAAAGTCCAAAAATTCGTTCATCGAAGGGGCCAAGCAAAACCAGGTAAGCCAAAAGATTGCCGAGAAAATATGGAATCTAATTGAGTATTTCGCCGGATACGGCTTTAACAAATCCCATTCGGCGGCTTACGCGGTCATTTCATATCAAACCGCTTATCTGAAATCAAATTATCCGGTGGAGTTTATGACGGCCCTTTTGACTTCGGAGAAAGATAATACCGATAAATTGGTGCGCTATATCGAAGAAGTAAAGCGCTTGGGCATTCAAATACTGCCTCCTTCCGTGAATGAAAGCGAGGCCGAGTTTACTTCAGGCGACGGAAAAATCCGCTTTGGGTTGTCGGCGGTGAAAAATGTGGGGTTTGCGGCCATTGAGGCTATTCAGGATTCAAGAAAGCGCTACGGAAAGTTCAATTCTCTTTTTCATTTTACCGAGCATGTGGATTTACGGGTGGTGAACCGGAAGGTGATTGAGAGTTTAATTAAGTGCGGGGCGATAGACGAATTCGGCCTGAAGCGGGCGCAAATGATGGCGGCCCTAGATAGAGCCTTGGATATGGGAAACCGCGCCCAGCGTGATCGCGAATTGGGCCAAAAATCTCTTTTCGAAATGATGGGCAAGGGGGCTCAAGTGGCCGCGGAACTTTCCCAGATTCCGGATATTCCCGAATGGCCTGAAAATCAATTGTTGTCCTACGAGCGTGAAATTCTTGGATTTTTCGTGACTTCACATCCGCTCACCAAGTTCACCAAAATCATCAAAATGTATGCCTCGGCCACCACAACTACGCTGGGACAATTTAAAGATCAGGAAGAAGTTTCTATCGGCGGGCTCGTACAAGCCTCAAAAGAGATTTTGACAAAAAAGGGTGACAAGATGGCCTTTGTTACTTTGGAAGATTTGGCCGGAACTTGTGAAATCGTAATTTTTTCGGATTTATATAAAAAGGCTTTTGAACTTTTGTCCAAGGATACGGCAGTTTTTATCAAGGGCCGGATTAATTTACGCGAAGATTTGCCCAAAATTGTAGCCGGCGAAATTCTTCCTTTATCGCAAGCTTCTCAAAAATTGACCCGCATGCTTACCATTGATGTGTCTACAGCCGGTCTCAATAAAAATATGCTGGAACGCTTGAAAGACGCGCTTTTAGCACATAAAGGCAGCACGCCGGTTTACCTTACCTTCCGGGATCCTTCAGGGAAGCGTACTGTGCTCAGCTCCGGGGACTCCTTTAAGGTGAATTCCAGCGAAGGCCTTTTTGACCAGGTAGAAGCACTGCTGGGTGAAAATGCAATTCATATTAAGACATGAGCATGGGTGCCATCCCGTCTCCCCGACTGAAATACTCGAGAGTAAACTCCGGAACGGCACACAGCAAACGTGTCACCCCAGCGAAGGCTGGGGTCTTGTATCTAAGATTCCGGCCTTCGCCGGAATGACACCCACTCTGAATGGTTACAATAAGTAAAGACCTTAAAGAGCTAACTTGTTGTATTTTCACAAGTTATAGCGATGGCTTCCTTGACAGAGCTGGATTAGTTTGTTACCATTTGTCCTGTAATCACTTATAGCTTTTTCAAGGAGGTGAGTTGTTCATGACAATGACAAAAAAGGAAATTGTCATCAAAGTATCCGATGCGACCAATGTAAAACAAACGGATGTAAAGCGTGTGGTACAAAAAGTCCTGGATACCATCGTTGAGAGCCTGGAAAAAGGAGATACTGTCGAACTTAGAAATTTTGGTGTTTTTAAGGTGAAAAGCCGTAAAGGCCGGATTGGCAGAAATCCCCGGACCGGCGAAGAGGTTTCCGTGCCTGAAAAAAAAGTAGTTGTATTTAAACCTGGCCTGGTTTTGAAATATAAAGTAAAATAGCTCACAGTTCGAACCAAAGGGGAGCCTGCCGAGATATGCCATTGAGCGGACGTGTGAAATGGTTTTCCAACGTAAAAGGATATGGTTTTATCGAGCGTGAAAATGGCACGGATGTGTTTGTTCATTACACAGCAATTCAATCGGAAGGATACCGGAAGCTTGAAGAAGGTGAAGAAGTTCTCTTCGATATCATCGAAGGCGAACGCGGTCCTTTGGCTCAAAATGTTGTACAAGTAAAAGCTCAGGCCAGCCTGACGGTTTCATAAGTGAGGCTATCTTAAAATTCCCGCCAGAATCAGATCATTCATGCATAGGTTTTTTATCGAGCAGATAAATGAAAATGAAAATCTACTTTGGCTAAGCCCCGAAGAGAGCCGCCACGCCATTGGAGTGCTGAGGCTTAAAGAAGGAAATAAGATTTTTGTTTTTGACGCCACAGGAAATGAATTTGAGGCAAGGATTTCTACAATTCAATCCAAAAATCAAGTACAGGTAGAGCTCCTCGCGAAGCAATTTTTCGAACCCGCGAGCATCGAGCTTTTGGTGGCGCAAGGGTTTTTGCAAAAACACAAAATGGATTGGATTGTCGAAAAGGCGTGTGAAATTGGCGTGGGAGAGCTGATTCCGCTGGAGACGGAATTTTCGATGATGCATCTGTCGTCTGAGGCCTTTCGGAAAGTGAAAAACCGCTGGCACAAAATTCTTCTTGGGGCGGCAAAGCAAAGCGGGAACGTGCGCATGAGCCGGTTGGCTGATGTGACCGATTTCGATTCGTTTCTTGAAAATCTTCCCGGCTATGAAAAGGCTTTTTTATTTCACTCAGGAAAAGATGCGGAGATAAACGTCTATCCGGCTTTTGAAGAAGTGCGTGCACTGATTCAAAAAAGAAAAGAGAAGAAACCGTTTCGTCTTCTGATCTTCATTGGTCCGGAAGGCGGATTCTCGAAAAACGAAGTGGAATCGGCGAAACAAAAGGGCATTCGTTCGGTCGGATTGGGGAAAAACATTCTCCGCGCAGAAACGGCGTTCGCCGTCATCAGCGGCTGGTTCAAGATTTTCTTGACTTAATTTGTCATTCTGAGGCCGAAGGCCGAAGAATCTAGACGGTATTGTTGCTCAAAGTTGTGCGTAGCGAAAACATACTTTAGGATTGCCCAACCAAGGTTCTTCGCCCCGCCTTACGGCGGTTCTCAGAATGACAGAAAAGCAGAATAAGATGAAAAAAGTTATCTTTCAAACTTTAGGCTGCAAGGTCAATCAATATGAAACTCAAGGCATGCGGGAGAAACTTCTCGGCGCTGATTTTATAGAAACCGGAGCGGCCGGGGAAGCGGATCTATTGGTTTTGAATACGTGTACGGTTACCGGTGAGGCAGACAAGAAAAATCGCTATTGGATTCGCCGTATGCGCCGTCTAAATCCCAACGCAAAAATCGTGGTGACCGGCTGCTATGCGGAAAAAAATCGCGAGGAAATCCTTCAGCTCGAGGGCGTGACGGCAGTTTTAGGCCAGAACGAAAAAGATAAAATTCAAGAAACGGTTTGGAAATGTTTTGATATCAATGAGCCCGATTTCAATTTGTGCCGCGGCCAAGAAGGAAGAGAAGGCAGGGATAAAGATAGCAAAGACAGGGAGGGTTCTCCCGGGGAGAACCGTCCCTTCAACCGTCTTTCTAAAAATCGGTTTAGCGACTTATCTATTTCTAATTTTGAAGGCCATGCCCGGGCTTTCGTAAAAATTCAAGATGGTTGTAATCACGCCTGTTCCTTTTGCAAAGTGGTGATTGTGCGCGGCCGGTCGCGGAGCCGCCAGGTTGACTCTATTCTTGAAGAAGTGAAGCGCCTGGTGATGGCCGGCTTTCGAGAAGTGGTGCTCACCGGAATTCAGCTTGGCGCCTACGGTCGAGATATTTCGCCTCAATCTTCACTTGTGGATTTGGCAAGTGCAATTCTTCAAATAGAAGGCTTGGAACGGCTGAGACTTTCCTCTATTGAACCCACGGATGTCACAGAGGATTTAATCGATCTTATGGTTCAATCCCCGAAATTTGCTCCGCATCTTCATATTCCCCTCCAAAGCGGGGATGATGAGATACTCGGGAGAATGCGGCGCCGTTACCATCAGGCTTTTTACCGCAATCTTGCTTGTACCTTAAAAAGCCGGATTCCTGATTTTGCCTTAACAACGGATGTGATGTGCGGTTTTCCCGGAGAAACTTCCCGGCAATTTGAAAATACATTGCAATTATTAACCGAGCTGGCGCCTCTGAAGGTCCATGCGTTTCCCTACAGCCGTCGCGAAGGAACATTAGCCTCCCGGTTTCAAGGCGAAGTTTCTAAACCTATAGTTGAGTCGCGCATGAGCCGTTTAATTCAAGAGGCGGGCGCATGGCAACATTCGTTTCTCTCCAGTTATTTAGGGAAAACTTTAACCGTTTTGGTTGAAGAAAAAGTTGAATCAAATCCGGGGACGGTTCTCCTTGGGAGAAACGTCCCTAACCCTAGCCAAAGCAATCAATGTGTATACCGTGGGAGAACCAAAAATTATATTTTGGTGGAATTTGAGGCAAGCGGCATTTCATTGGGTGATTTTGTTCCGGTTCAATTTGAAAACATCATAAACGATCGCGTGTGGGGGAAAACAATAGCATTGAAAGGACTCTCATGGGCATAGATATTTCCAATATGGGATGGGTGGATATTGTATTCATTGTAGTTATGTTATGGGCCGTGATTGTAGGGTACCGTTCAGGATTTGTTCAGGAATTTCCAAAATTTCTGGCCGTAGTCTTAGGGCTTTTTCTTACATTTCATTATATAGAACCGGCCGCATCCTGGGTCAAAAGAAATTCTTTTATCCCGGCTGAAGTGGCGGTTCCGCTGGTTTATGTGGTTTTTTTGATTGTTTCTATCGTGTTGATTGCAACCCTTCTTCAGTTGCTCGGCAAACTTTTTGAAGTGAAGGTTTTTTCGGTATTGGAAAAAGGGGGCGGCATTGTGCTCGCCTTGGCCCGGTACGCTTTAATCTTGGGATTGATTTCACACTTTATCTTTTTCTTTTCCATGCCCGTGGTGGACGAGTCCTATAAAAAATCTATTGCCGGCCCCTATTTGATGTCGGTGTGTCAAAAAACGTATCGAGGCATAGAAAAACTCGTTCCCTTGCCCGTTCTCCGGTTAGAACCTCAAGTGACGGCGGTCGCTTAGACCTTTATGTCCAGCGATCCGGTTGTTCACCAAGTAGCTTCCTTAAATGACATTGTGGAAGTCATTTCTGCCTATATCCCCATCAAGAAATCCGGGCGCAATTTGAAAGCCTGCTGTCCGTTTCATCCCGAAAAAACTCCGTCATTCATGGTCAATCCCGAGCGGCAGATTTTTCATTGTTTCGGGTGCGGAGCCGGCGGCGATGTGTTTTCTTTTGTCATGAAAATAGAGAACTTAAATTTCCCCGAGGCGCTTCGTAAACTTGCCGACCGTGTTCATATGGTGCTGCCTGAGAGAGGAAACCAAAAAAAAAGCGCTCAAGAAAGATCCAGGAAAGAGCAATTGCTGGATATTTGCCATCTTGCCGCTCAATACTTCAAAAAGAATTTTGAAGACCCCAATATCGGCCGGGAGGCTAGGGCCTATATGGCGCAAAGGGGTTTTGAGCCCCAAATTCTTGAATCCTACGGGGTGGGCTACGCCACAGATAGCTGGCAAGGCTTGTTCAGTTTTCTATCCGGTAAAAAATTTCCGCAAGACTTGCTTTTTCGCTCCGGTATCATCAGTCAGGGACGGGAGGGGCGCGCATTTGACCTTTTCAGAAAACGTGTTATCTTTCCCATTTTAGACTCTCAGGGGCGGGTGATTGCTTTTGGAGGACGGGCGTTGAATCAGGTGGATATGCCCAAGTACCTGAATTCTCCTGAAACTGAAATTTTTCAAAAAAGAAATGAATTGTACGGGCTCGCTCAGGCCAAACGGTATGTGGATCCCGACCAAAGCAGATTTCTTGTTGTAGAAGGTTATTTGGATTTAATCCGGCTGGTGCAGTGCGGATTTAAAAATACCGTGGCAACTTTGGGCACGTCGTTGACATCCGATCACTGCCGCCTGTTGAGGCGATATGTTATGGAAGCTGTGCTGGTTTATGACGGAGATCGGGCCGGGGAGTCGGCAAGCATACGCGGCATTGATGTATTTTTGGAAGAAGGCATGAATATCAAGCTGTTGTCGCTGCCGGCCGGCAGCGACCCGGATGATTATTTGCGCGAATCCGGCGCTGATGCTTTTAAGAAACTCCTTGAGAATGCGCAGGATGTGTTTGATTTTAAGCTGGGTCATTTGCTCAAAAGATTCGATCCCAAGGACACGTTGGGGCTGGTGCGGATTACCAATGAACTTTTGGAAATGCTGCTCAAGGTCAAGCACTCGGTTTTGGTGGATCGTTACTTAAAGAGAATGAGCGGGTTTTTAGGCATAGATGAAAGCTCTATCCGCAAAGAATTTTTAAAATTGCAGTTGAAGACACAGGAGAGGCAAGAAAGCAAGACGGCTGAAATATCAGCCGTGCCTCCGGCAGGCGCTGCCAGCGCGGTATCTTATACTTATGAATGGACAGTGTTAGGTCTTGCCGCCAAGGAGGCTAAATATTTGATTCAGATGCTTCGCCGGTTAGAGGCGAATGATTTTAGAGACACTGAAGCCAAACGAATTTTTGAATTCATGTGCGCCGTCCGGAGTCAGGAAAATCCGGTGCCTCTGAGTATCAATGATTTGTTTGCCAGGCTGGAATCAGAAGAAAAAAGGTCCTTGTTAGCCAGGCTCGCTTTTTTTGATTTATCCGAAGAAGATTCTGACAAAGCTTTTGAAGATTGTATAGGCCATATGCTGGACAGGAACCGCAAACATCTCATGGCTGAGTTGTTATCAAAAATAAAACAAGCCGAGGCTACAGGACAGGGGCATCAAGTTTCAGATTATATGAAGCAGTATCAGGAATTAGTGGCAGGAAAAAATCGTAAAATTACCTCAAGGGAGAATTCTTGAATGGCTCAACATAAACTATCCAAATCGAAATCTTCACGCAAAAGCTCTACATCTCTTCTGCTCCATAAAAAAGAGAAAGTTAAATCAGCGGTTGCCGGTCCTAAAGCAAAAGGCCTTGAGAAAATCACAGAGGCTGCATTTGAAAAGGTGGCCTCCCGGCTCCTCGCCCTTGGAAAAAAGCAAGGTTATGTCACGTATCAGCAAATTAATAGCGTGCTTCCGGAAGCCGCAAATTCGGTTGAGAAAATCGAGGAAATCGTGGGGCTCTTAGCCAGTCAAAAAATCGAACTCACCGATAAACCTCTTGAAAAAACTCACAAATCTTCGTTAAGTGGCCGGCATGCATCGGGTAAAAACAATCAGGATGCCGATTCCGGAATTGCCGGGGAAGAAGAGGAGCCGCGTGTGGAAGAGGAATCCGATCGCTCAGCAAAAATGGACGATCCGGTTCGCATGTACTTAAGGCAGATGGGACAAATTCCCCTTTTAACCCGTGAGGAAGAAATTCGTTTGGCGAAACGAATCGAAGAAGCGGAAGATAAGGTAAAAATGGCGGTATATCAAATGGATGCTGCCCGCCAAATCGTGCTGAATATTGCCAACCGCATTCTTTCGGGCGAGCTCCTTTTGGAGAATATGATTGAAGGGGAATTCCAGCAAAATCAAGACACGCCGATTACCAAGCGCAAATGGACGCAACTGACGCGCAAATTAAGAGCCAGCCATAAAGGTTCCAATCTTGTTCCTCTTCTCATGCAGTTTAATTTACATATTGAAATCGTGGAAAAAAGCATTCATGAAATTAAGGAGAAATTTGAAGAAAGCAGAAGTAACAAGAGAGAAACTGAGCGCCTGACTAAATCAACGGATAAGAATCACCGTAAGCGCCTGATTGAACTCAAGGAGCGCCGTTGTTTTCTGCAAGATGAATTGGTGGAGTCTGAAGAAGAAATCATCAATCACTTGAAGAATATTGCAAAATGCCAGAAAGAACTTACGCGCGCCAAAAAAGATCTTGTGGCGGCCAATCTCCGGTTAGTGGTCAGTATCGCAAAAAAATAGACCAACCGCGGCTTATCCTTTTTGGATCTGATTCAAGAGGGAAACATCGGCTTGATGAAGGCTGTGGACAAGTTCGAGTACAAGCGCGGGTACAAGTTTTCTACCTATGCCACCTGGTGGATTCGTCAAGCCATTACGCGCAGCATTGCCGACCAGGCCAGAACGATTCGTATTCCCGTTCACATGATTGAAACCATTAACAAGTTCTACCGGGCTTCACGCCACCTGGTGCAGGAAACCGGCCGTGAACCCACTCCGGAAGAAGTGGCGCGCGTTATGAAAATGCCCATCGATAAAGTGAAAAGCATTCTTAAAATTGCCCAGGAACCTATCAGTCTCCAAACACCGATTGGAGATGAAGGCGACACCAGTTTTGGAGATTTTATAGAGGATAAGTCGGCCATTTCGCCGGCCAATGCCACAGCCTATTCCATGCTCAAAGAGCAAATGGACGATGTGCTGGAGTCGCTTACCGAGCGTGAAGAAAAGGTACTTAGGCTTCGTTTCGGTATCGGAGACGGATACCCAAGAACCTTGGAAGAAGTAGGAAAAATTTTTCACGTAACCCGCGAACGCGTCCGTCAAATTGAGGCAAAGGCGCTGCGCAAATTGCGCCATCCTACCCGCTCCAGAAAGTTAAAAAGTTTTCTGGACATTCGATTCAGCGAATAAGAAATTTTTGTTCAGAGTGGGTGTCATTCCGGCGAAGGCCGGAATCTTTCCGCCAAAGGCGGACCCGCCTTTGGCGGAAAAATCTCAAAACAAGATGCCAGCCTACGCTGGCATGACACCCACCCTGAACGCTTACTATTTTTTTGTCTACTTGGGCAGCCCTGTTT
>JACQQR010000057.1 GCA_016206875.1 Candidatus Omnitrophota bacterium | reverse complement strand
CCCAGCGCGTCTTCTGTCTCGATCAGACGGTCTCGTGAGTCATATCGGTGGCGCACGGTCATTCCATCGGTTGTCACAGAAGACAAGTTAGAACCGGCTCCGGCATAACTCATCACCGTTTCGCGGCCCTCGGGATCCCGAATACGAATCAGACGGCTCAACGAATCATATTCCCGCACCGTTTCATTGCCCAAGGCATCCCGCGATGAAATCAGATTGCCAAAGCTGTCATAATTATAGGAAGCCCGAACGCCGAAATAATCCGACATAGAAATCAGATTGCCGAACGTGTCGTAGCTGGATTGTGTAAATGTGGAGGTGGGATAATAGCCGGTGAGATTTCCGTTTCCGTCGCGAATGGGTCTGGCTCCGCTCATGACCCGCGTCACATTCCCGAGAGAATCATATTCCATGTAACGCCCGGTGCCGTCCGGCCCTTCTTCAAAAATCAGCCGAGGCTCGTCATTAATCAGCGCATACTCGTAGCGCGTGACATTGCCCAGCGGATCTGTTTTCCGCACCACGTTTCCCAATGAGTTATATTCAAAGCGCGTGATATTTCCCCGCGCGTCCCGAATCGTCCCCGGCCCTTTCCCCACTGCGCCATAAGTATAGGTAGTGACATTACCCAGCGCATCTTCAGTACGAGTAACCCGGAAGAGTGAGTCATAGTTGTAACGCGTCACCGCACCCGTCACGCCGTTGGTGTATACCGTTTCCAAATTCTGCATGTCGTTATGAATTTCGGTCCGGTTGCCTTGAGCATCTGTGGCGGAAGTCACACGACCCATCGCATCGTATGTGTTCACAAACAAATGAGCGCTATTATTGGAATGGTCTTCTATGCTGAGCAGCCGGTGGTTATCATCGTAAGAAAGTCCACGGATTTTTCCGGTTCTATTGTCTGTGATCAATGCCAAGTTGCTGTTCCGGGGACCGCCGTAGCCATAGGTGATGGTGCCTGAAGCTCCCCGGGCCTCGACCAACTGATTATTGGCGTCATAAGACAAAGCAATACGCCGGCCGGTCACTACATCTTCGATATAATCCAAACGTCCAATCGCATCATAAAAATAGCGAATCGTATTGTGATTGGCATCCTCAAGAATCTGGGGCTTTCCGTCAGCGAGAAAATGGATTTTGTTTCCGCCGGCAAAGCTGAGAACGAAAGTTTGATCCGCATTCAAAATAATTTCCACGCCTGAAGTACTTCCGGCTTTACGGTACACGGAACCGCCGTCCGCTTTCATTTCGGCGAGAGCGAATTCCTCCACCGCTCCGGCAGAACGGTTATAAAATTGCAGCGTTCGGTATACATTTCGGGTAAAACCGTTCAGATTTTGATAATAGCGAAGGCCCAAAAACTGAAGTTCGTAAGGAAGGTAGCTCCACCCAAACCCAACCGGCGGAATGGAATTGGAAAGAACATTATTCACGCTGAAGGAGTCATAAAACAAATTCCACTCCAAACTAAAATCGCCCACCGCGGCTTCCGAAAATCCCGCCTCCATCCACTGAAAACTCCCCGTACGCAGCGACGGCGCCAGCGGCATCACCGAAGCATTCAGCAATTTCCCATCATGCGACACCTGCCAGGAGGTAGATAAATCATCCGGCCTTGCCGTCAAGGTGTCGGAAGAAAGGCGCGCCGCTTCTCCCTGGGTGTCGCTCAAATAACGGAAGTTGGAGTTATTAAAATCGATGAGAACCCCGCCGTTGATGATGCTATATTGCCCCGGCCGTGGATCGCTCTCGATGTTAGGAGTAGTGGACGGAGTAACAGCAGGCTGAACATTGGCCGAAGTAAGCCATGTTCCGTCTACCGGAATATTGTGATCACGAATAAATTTGGCCAAAGCAATAGCCTTCATCGCCTGTTTCAGTTTGGCGAGTGCAGGATAAAGGGAAGCGAATTCGTCATAATGTGCTGAGAAGAAATTTGCAAAAGCAGCAGCACCGGGGGGTGTAACCGTCGTAGAAAAATTGCCCACAGCGTTGACCTGAACGGAATTCGAAGCAAAAATAAATGAGCCGGTAGAATCGGAACGGATCAAGTCCATCTCGCCCGGAGAAAACCATGTTCTCCAATCTAATGTGGGGCTGGAAACAGGGTTCTCAGCAAGTAAAGTAACTTGATTTTTAAACCCCGGAATCTGGGAGGCAATATAAGATTCGGTAATATTCAGCCCACTGGTGGTATATCCTCCCCGGGTTTCATTATCCCTCCCCACACCGATCACTTTAAGCATCCGGTCTGCTTCAAATAAAACCCGGCCTAGTTCCGTATTCTCAAGACCTGGTGTTAATGTTACATGGGAAACTCCATCCGGATCCACCCTCCCGTTGGAATCGAGTACAAAATCGATACTAACGGAAGGAGTTCGACCTGCTAAACCATATACTCTTAAAGCTGTAACTAAATAATCCCATGGAATTGAAGTTTGGGAACTTTGCGGATCCGCGAGCAATAACAACTCACGCGATGAACTGTCGTATGCGGCACCCATAATGTCAGGGTAACTGTTTGCACCCTGATTCAATTGATCATAAGCGATTCCGCCGAGAGAAGAAGGCATGTAGTCCCCACGTAATCCCTTTTTTAACTCTTGGAGGGGTATGCCCAATATATCTTCTAGTAGATTTCGCTCCTGGCCGTTAGGACCGTAACCACTTTCTCTTTCCTCAGGCACTTTTTCTATACCAAGATCAAGCACTTTGTCTGCAATCGTTGTGGAGAGTTTCCGCTTGATTCTCTGTTTAACAGATGACCATAACAATCCCCACCCGAACATCCCAGTAGGATCAACATAGTTCACCGGATTATTCTGCACGTAGGCGTACGGATTATGGCTTTGCGTTTCTTCCGTGTTACCGCGCACGGGGTCGCGGGTTAGGAAGCGGCCGAGCGAGGGGTCGTAGTAGCGGGCGCGCAGGTAGACGAGGCCGGTTTCGGGGTCGTACTCTTCGCCGGTGTAACCAAAAGTCGTCAGTCGTGCTTGCCCGCCAGTAGTTTGGAAGGGGTCGTCAGTCGTCAGTAAACTGCCAAAAGCATCATATTGATAGCTCCCTTTGACTAGACCAGAACTCTCAACAAGACCAACTGTAGAACCCAGGCCGTCCTGCAAATAATATTGGTCCGCATCCGATATCAGCCTATCACCCCAGGTGTAGCGGTGAAGAATTTCGCCGGAATCACCGTCTTTTTCCAAGAGCACTCTGGAAATTCCTGACACCGGGTCGGTCAAATACTGCGTGTAACGAGTATGCGCATTGCCGTCCGGATGGATTTGATTCACGGATCTATAAAGGCGGTTTCCGTAGGCATCGTAAGCATAGGATATGGTGAGAGGGCCGTTAACATACCGGATCAGTTTGTCTAGAGAATCATACTGATAGAGAATAGTTTCTTCAGGGCCAATGCGCTGAACCAGCCGGCCGCGTGCGTCGTAGCGATACGTTTCGTTTTTGGCGGCGAGTGAGGAATCTGCCGTCCATTTTTGTTCCGACAAACTCAATAAGCGGTTATCGATACCGTAAACGTACGCGGTAACAATACGCGTGGCCCCGCTTCTTTCTTCCGGAACAATCAAACTGGATTCTTTGGATAAAATATTCCCGGCTGAGTCATAAGTATATTGAGTGG
>JACQQR010000063.1 GCA_016206875.1 Candidatus Omnitrophota bacterium | reverse complement strand
GCAGAATACCTGGTTCCCGCTTTTTTTATCCCAAAAAACTTCTATATTCCCACTTCAAAAACTCCTTTGTGGGAGCTCGTTCAATTTGTGGCTTTTTGGGATCAGGCCTATGGCGAGATGCAGACTGCTTCTTTGGCTGAAAATGACCGACAAAGTATGTACAGTGTGGGTACGGGTATCCGGGTGAGAGTTTGGGACAAATTATATGCCCGCGTGGAATGGGCCTGGGCGCTGGGTAATTTGGCGTTGACAGAAGCTCCGGAAGATAGAAGAAAGTTTTATTTTAGGCTGACGTATGAGATTTAATGAATTGTCATTCTGAGCGCCCAAAGGGGCGAAGAATCTAGGTTGCAATACCTAAAAGTATTTTTACTGCTTTGCAAATACTTTCGGGCAAATGCAACCCAGGTGTTTCGCTTCGCTCAACATGACAACAAGAACTATTTCTTCTCTTTATCCTTCTCCTTCTTATCCTCATCCATCACTTCATAATCTGCCTCAACTACATCCTCTTCTTTTTTTCCTTTTGATCCGGTTTCATCTGTAGAGGCGCCCTCCGTGCCCTTTTTCTTCTGGGCATCTTCATACATCTTTTGAGCGATGCTATGAGAGGCCTGCGCAAGTTTCTCGGTTGCCTTATTGAGCATTTCGGTATCATCCGATTTAAGCGCTTCTTTGGCTTCTTTTACAGCCTCTTCTACTTTGGATTTCTCATCAGCAGAAACCTTATCGCCATAATCTTTTAAACTTTTTTCCACTGAATAAATGAGATTATCTAATTGGTTGTGCGCCCCAACGGCCTCATGTTTCTTTTTATCTTCTTCCGAATGCGCCTCGGCTTCTTTCACCAGTTTGTCCACGTCATCTTTGGAAAGGCCGGAAGAAGATTCAATGCGAATCTTCTGCTCTTTTCCAGTGGCCAGATCTTTGGCGGAGACATGGACAATGCCGTTAGCATCAATATCAAACGTGACTTCCACTTGCGGCACACCGCGCGGCGCCGGAGGAATGCCCACCAAATCGAAGCGGCCCAGCGTGCGACTATCTTTCGCCATCTCCCGTTCGCCCTGCAGCACATGAATGCTCACCGCGGTTTGATTGTCTGCCGCGGTGGAGAAAATCTCCGACTTTTTCGAAGGGATGGTGGTGTTTCGTTCGATAAGTTTCGTCATCACGCCGCCCAGCGTTTCTATGCCCAAAGAAAGAGGCGTAACATCGAGGAGCAATACATCTTTGACCTCTCCTTTCAACACACCGGCCTGAATCGCAGCCCCTACGGCCACCACTTCATCGGGGTTGACGCCTTGATGTGGTTCTTTCTTGAAAAGTTTGCGAACCAGCTCTTGCACTGCAGGCATGCGGGTTTGACCGCCCACCAGAATTACTTCGTCAATTTTTCCGGCCGGGATACCGGCATCCGCCAAGCATTTTTCTACGGGTCCCCGGGTTTTTTCAATCAGGTCCTGCACCAACTGCTCTAATTTTGAGCGTGTCAGTGTCATGACCAAATGTTTGGGGCCGGAAGCATCCGCGGTAATAAAGGGCAGGTTGATTTCCGTTTGAAGCGAGCTCGAGAGTTCGCACTTAGCCCTTTCTCCGGCTTCTTTCAAACGTTGAAGCGCAGTTTTGTCACGAGACAAATCTACGCCTTCCTGTTTTTTGAATTCCTCGATGAGATATTGAACAATGCGCTGGTCAAAATCATCACCGCCCAGATGTGTGTCTCCATTGGTTGCTTTCACCTCAAATACGCCATCCCCAATCTCGAGCACGGAAATATCAAAAGTTCCGCCGCCCAAATCGTAGACAGCAATTTTTTCATCCTTTTTCTTATCCAGGCCGTAAGCCAGTGAAGCGGCCGTCGGCTCATTGATAATTCGCAGCACTTCCAGGCCGGCAATTTGTCCGGCGTCTTTAGTGGCCTGGCGCTGGGCGTCGTTGAAATAAGCCGGCACGGTAATGACCGCTTGAGTTACTTTTTCACCCAAATAAGCTTCCGCATCGGCTCTCAATTTTTGAAGCACCATGGCAGAAATCTCGGGAGGTGTGTAATTGCGGCCGCCGATGGAAAACACCGCTTCGCCATGTTTTCCCTCGACTACTTTAAAAGGCACCATTTTGATTTCTTGGCTGACTTCACTGCAGCGTCTTCCAATAAAGCGTTTCGCGCTGTAAATCGTATTTTCGGAGTTTGTTACGGCTTGACGTTTGGCCGGAAGCCCTACGAGCCGTTCGCCGCTTTTCGTAAACGCAACCACGGAGGGGGTGGTGCGATTTCCTTCTTTGTTCGGGATAACTTTTGGCTCTCCGCCTTCCATATAAGCAACGCATGAATTTGTGGTTCCTAAATCGATTCCAATGACTTTAGCCATGATGGTTCCGTCCTTTCGATTTCAGAGTGGTGTCATTCCGGCGAATGCCGGAATCTTAATTAATTTCAAAAACAAGATGCCAGCCTGCGCTGGCATGACACATTCGATCGGGTGTCATTCCGGCGAATGCCGGAATCTTCCGCTTATGTCTCTCAATTAGTGTGCCAATATTTGAAACGGAACTACTACTTGAAACAGCGAAAAAAATTTCGAAGTTAAAATTTAAATGTCAAAATGCCTCACCTGAGCGAGACAAATGGTTACAGTAATTAATCAATAGACATGCCTTATGTTGGAACTTATAATGACGCAATTTTATTCACACGTCCCTCTTATTTAATCCAGGGTTTTCTCCAAATGAAACAATCAAAACCAGATCTTGTTTTAACGGTATTTAAATTTTTTGCTTCCCAGGCATTGGCTATTGTTCTTCTATCCGTTCTTGCTGTTGCTCTTGCAGCCGGGACCATTATTGAGTCGCTCTACGGCGCTACCGCGGCACAAAAGTTAATTTATTTCAATCTTTGGTTTGAGATGCTGCTATTTATTTTGGGCGTGAATGTTATTTTCTCCACCCTGACCCGCCTTCCCTGGAAAAAACAACATATCGGCTTTTTACTGACGCATGCGGGCATTATTTTGATTTTAGTGGGTTCCTTGCTGACTTCCCGCTTTATGATTGATGGCTCTGTTGTAATAGAAGAGGGAAAAACCTCGGATCAAATTATTCTCAACAAGCCCTTGGTTCTTTTGCATCATCTTCATGAGGGCGTGGGCTATTGGGTTGAGTTTCGGCCGCCCGCTTTAGCTTGGAATGGCCGCCGCCCCTTGAAGCTAAGGCCTGAGCCAAAAAACGGGCTTAAAGCCGCCTTGCTGGCTTATTATCCACACGCCCAAGCTAAGCAAGGCGCCGTGGTTCAAGCAGGCGGCCCTGCGGCGCTTTCGGTTTCTCTCCAAAATAAATTTGCGGATGCAGGAGGCTGGTTGGTTCAGGACAACGGGCCTATGTCGGCGATGCAGTTGGGCCCCGCATTCATTCATTTTGCAAAAAACGAGGTGACTCCGGAAAGCGCAAAGAGTCCGGAAAAAGGATTTTTATTAGTCACTCATCCCCAAGGCACTCAAAAAGTTCCCATTGAAAAAGCCTTGAAAGAGAAAATTAAAATCAATCAAACCCCGTTTGAGTTGAAAATAGTCCGGTTTTTCTC
>JACQQR010000062.1 GCA_016206875.1 Candidatus Omnitrophota bacterium | reverse complement strand
TACTCAAATGCTGCCGCATGCAGCTTAAGATTCCCTTACGCTAGGATTAAGATTTGTTAATGTTGCCCAGATTTTCGCTCTATACTCTTCCACCATTCTTTGTGTATTAAAGTAAGCGGCCTGGGCAATACACTCTATCATTCTATCTATCCAATTCGACTGGATATTCAGGCTCCCCGAGAGGGTTTGCGTTTGATAATAAAGCGCTGCGGCTTCTCGAAGTGTTTCATACAGCTTCCCGGAATCTTCTTGTAACCTGAGATTCCATTCGCTGCCGATTTCATTGCCCTCATGACGCCAGCCGAAAAACCAGCCAATCGGTTTATCCGCGGCCTCGCAAACCCAGCCGTCTACCGTGCTCATCTGAAGCACGCCATTCAAAATGGCCTTCATGCCGCTTGTGCCCGAAGCCTCGAAAGGCGGCAGAGGATTATTGAGCCAAATATCCACGCTGGAGGTAAGCAGCTTGCCGAAATAGGTATCGTAGTTTTCCAGCATCAGCACACGCAAATATTCGCGCTCCGGGTCCAACGAATCAATGGCCGAGAGTATTTCATTGATATGCGTCTCGCCCAAATTATCTTTCGGATGCGCTTTGCCGGCTAAAATCAACTGAAGGGCGCCGCTATGCTTCGCAATTTCCGCCAAACACTTCACATCCTGCAAAATCAGGCTGGGCCGCTTATACGCCGCAATGCGGCGCGCCCAGCAAACTGTAAGAATATTTTCCTGGATTTTCCATTGGCGTAAGAGCCAGGCCAAATGTCTTTTATTTTCCTGATGCGCCTGCCACAAGTCCTGACGGAACTCGCTTGAATTTTTTAGCTCGAGCACATTTCTAAGGCGGGAAGGGTCTTTTTTCCAAGGCCCGATCTGGCTTTCATACTTCTCGAATAACTTGGCGAAAGGGCGAGACAGCCAAGTATACGTATGCACGCCGTTGGTAATGGTTTGAATTTTATTCTGATAAGAAGGAAATTGGCGGCGCATCACCTCGCCATGCTTTTTGGCCACGGCGTTCACCCGGTCACACACCTGAAGGGAAAAAAGCGTTAAATTAATCAAATCCGGATTATGCGGATCGGTTCCGTATTGAGACAAAATTTCCGTTTCTTCAGGCCCCAGAATTTCTTTTAGCGTTTTTTTCGTGAAACGGTCATGCCCGGCCTCCACAGGTGTGTGGCAGGTAAACATAAAGTGCCGCATCAGATTTTTGCGCCCGAGAGGCGCCATGCTTCTTGCCTTCTCCACAAAGGCCATGGCCGCGTGCCCTTCGTTTAAGTGATATCGCCCGGACTGATAGCCCAGCGAATCAAGCGCGCGCACGCCGCCCAAGCCCAAAATCAAGCGCTGATAAATTTTCCATACTTCATTGTCCGAGCGATACAGCTGTCCGGTGAGCTTGCGCACAAAATCGTTATTTTCAGGCAGATTCGTGTCGAGTAACACTAAGGGCACAGCCGCGTGCATGGAATAGCTGTAGGCATAATATTTCCAAAGCCGAATTTTAATTTTTTCTTTCAAACACGGCAGCTCTATGCGATTTTTAAGCGGAACAAGTCCCGGATAGGTAGCCGGATCCCAATACATTTCATGCGGACGCTGGCCGTCTTGAAACCAAAAATTCTGCTTAAAATATCCGGCATTCCATAAAATACCGATGCCGCAAAAAGCCAAACCCAAATCGGCCGCGCTTTTCAGCGTATCGCCCGCCAGAACGCCCAATCCCCCGCTATAGATCGGCAAGTCAAGCCGCTTGTCGATCGCAAGCGTAAAGAAATTGTCCATGGCCCGCAAATTCGAGAACACGGCATGCTGGGTAAATTTATTTTGTGATTTTAAAGGCTCGGAACCGTGCAGGGTGTGATACACACTCGGGGCAAGCCCGTATTCCATAGAAAAGTAAGCGATGGATTCGCTAGAGGCATCGCGCAAACGCTGCTCGGCCTCGAGAATGGGCGCGAGGGGATACCCGAAAAAAGATTCTTCAGTAATATCTTTTGAGTACCGCGACTGGAAATCTTCCACATCCACCAAGGAGAGAAACTCACGAAGGGCGCCCATAGAATGAGGATTATAGCGTACCTGTCATTCCCGCGGAAGCGGGAATCCAGTATTTTGAGAAATAATTTCCAAAAACTTTTTTGGCGGGACGAAACCGACCGTGCGGGATGCTGTTACCTCTTCTCCATCTTCTCCAAAAAAGATTAGCGTGGGCACTCCGGCTACGTTGAATCTGTCGACTGAGTCGCGCGTTTGGGCCGCGTTAAAATGGGTTACGTCCACGCGCATTTTTTTGTAGGGCTCGAGGGCCTTGATTACGCCGGAATCGGTGAAAGTTTTTTCGTCCATTTCATGGCAAGGCAGGCACCAATCGGCATAAAAATCGAGGACGACCGGCTGGCCTGAGGCGCGGTAGGCTTGTAATTTCTGGGCATCATAGGGCTCCCAAACCAGCGCAGAAATTTTTCCGGGAGCCTGAACGACCAGCGCCAGACCCGCCAAAATCACAAGAACTCCAAATCCCCATTTCAATTTTTTGAATAGGGTTTTGTCGCTGCCTGCTTTTTCTACAAATCCGAGATACAGCCCGCCCAAAATAAGCGCCACAGGAAGCACCCATCTGAGACTTTTGGGCGTGAAAGCCAGCACAAAAAAATAAACCGCCATGGCAACCAGCACCACGCCAAACAATCGCTCCACCCAAACCAGCCACATTCCGGAACGCGGAAGTTTCTCTAATGCGCCGGAAAATGTCCCTAAAATCCAATAAGGTGTTCCTAAACCCAGCGACATCACGAAAAAAGCAAGGAAGCCGTACAGCGCGCTCCCCTTCGCTGAAACCAACGTAAGCAATGCCACCACCGGGGGACCGATGCAAGGCGCGGCAAAAATTCCAACGCCTAAACCAGCCAAGTACATGCCCAAAATTCCCGTTCCCCGCCGCCGGCTAAGCCGCGTAAGCAAACCTTGCGGAAGCTGGAGTTCGTAGAGGCCAAACATGCTGAAAGCAAGAAGAAGCATGAGGAGTCCGGCGCCGGCCAAAACCCAACGATTGGAAAGCCAGGCACCAAAGAGACCCCCGGTGAGTGAAGCTGAAGCGCCGAGTGCGCTGTACATCGTGGCCATGCCCAGCACATAACTGGTGGCACGCGGCCAGCGGCTGATTTTCTGCGCGCTCTCCTTTTCCTTTTGGGCGCCAAATAAAGAAACAGTGACCGCGAGCATAGGATACACACAGGGGGTAAGATTGAGGGCAAGTCCGGTGAGGTAATAACCGATGAAAGGAAAAATTTCGTGAACCATATTTGTCTAAAGTTGTCATGTTGAGCCTTGCCTGCCATAGGCAGGTGAGGCGAAACATCTAGGTTGCGTCACCTTAAATGGACGCGAAGCTTCGCAGAAAACTTTACGATATGCAATCAAGATTCTTCGGCCCGCCTTTGGCGGTGCTCAGAATGACAGGAGGCTAGAGTTTCACAATATCTTGTTCCATCCACTCAAATTTTCCGGCGAGAATTTCTTGGCTGATTGTGTACGAAAAGCGGTCATCGGGCGTGAATAAATCGGCAAATTCCCGTTTGATTTGCCTGCGGGCCGTCCGGCAAAACAAATCGGCCAGCTCCACAGCCCCTTTTTCTTCTTCTTTATTTTTTTCCAAATGCCGCTGGGCGTTGGAGCAAGCTGCCGACATGGCGAAGAGCGCCGTGCCGATATTCACTAAACGAAAAAGTACTCCCTGTTTTTTCTCCAACCCTTGCTGATATTTTGCCATGGCGTAAAAAAGATTGCGCGCAAGTCTGTGGCTGGCTTTATCCACAAAACGCATGTGACGGCGAAGCCGAGGATGGAGTTTCCCGAGCATCTTCGGTAAATAAATCCACTGCTGAGGCAGCCAAACTGCATAATGAAAGCAGGCCTGAACGGCTGAAATCAAACGGCTCGCTAAACTGCGTTTGGGGCTCATCATGGCATTGATGCGTCTTACGTGAGGATCCATCGCTTCGCGCGCGATAAAAAGCCGCATGATTTCGCTGGTGCCTTCGATAATCGTGTTGATGCGCGCATCGCGGTAAATGCGCTCAGCCGGAATTGGCTTTTCTCCGCGCGCCTTCAGTGACAGCGCGTCTTCATAGCCGCGCCCGCCGCGAATTTGCACGGTATCATCGGCAATTTTGGAGGAGGCCTCGGTGGTAAACAGTTTGGAGATGGCCGCTTCCAAGCGAATATCCATTAAATTTTTATCGGCAAATAGTGTGGTGAGCCAAGTCACGCTTTCCATCGCAAAAAGATTGGCCGCCATCGAAGAAAGTTTCCCGGCCACCGCTTCATGTTTTCCAATCACCGCGCCCCATTGACTGCGCTCATTAGCCCACTGGCGTGAGATCAAAAGGCACACGCGCCCCACAGCCGAGGCCGCCGCAGGAATCGTGAGCCGTCCGGTATTCAAGGTAACAAGCGCCAGCTTGAGTCCCTGACCGGGCCCCCACAAAATATTTTCTTTGGGAACTTTCATATTGCTGAAACGCAACAAGCCGTTTTGAATGCCGTGAAGCCCCATAAATGTGCAGCGATGGGTCACTTCAAAACCGGGCATATTTTTTTCGACGATGAAAGCGGTAATTTGTTTTTTCTCGCGGCCGTCGGGTGTGATTTTGGACGGGGTCTGAGCCATCACAATGACAAGGTCGGCCACAGTGCCGTTGGTGCACCAAAGTTTCTCGCCATTTAACAAATAAAAATTGCCGTCTTCCGTGGGCGTAGCCGTGGTTTGCATTTTTGCCGGATCGGAGCCCACATTGGGTTCGGTTAGGGCAAAGGCGGATATTTCCCCTTTGGCCAGGCGCGGAAGATATTTTTTCTTTTGCTCCGGACTGCCGAATAAAAGAAGAGGCTGCGGCACACCGATGGATTGATGGGCAGAAATCAAAACGGCCGTGGAGGCACAGTGGCTGGCAATCATGCCCACAATGCGACTGTAATTAATTTTGGAAAACCCTAAGCCGCCGTATTCTTTGGGGATTTTGATGCCAAAACAGCCCATCTGGGCCAGGGCGCGCACCACCGAGTCGGGCACAATGCCGGTGCGGTCTACTTCATCTGCGTTCAAATTTTCTTTGAGAAATTTTTCGAGCCGCGCGAGAAATTCATCGCCGGTTTTTTTGTCTTCGGGGTCTTGCTCGGGATACGGGTGAATCATGTCCCAGCGCAAATTACCGGAAAAAAGTTCCAGCGCGAAGCTGGGGAATTTCCAATCATGTTCGCGTGATTCTTCCGCAAGCTCGAGCGACTTGACTTTTTCAGCACCCAGTTTTTTCGCGTCTAGAATGTCCATAAACCCACCCCGTTGATATGAAACGTAACGTACAGATTATCGGAAAAACCAGCCGATAGTTGATAGTCAAGACTTTTACTATCGACTATCAACTACTGCTAAAATTTTTGAGAAGAAGTTTGACCGCAGAAGAAGAGCCGAAAAGTGTGTCGGGGCCTTTGAAATCACTCTGGCCTTTGAAATTAACGAGCACGCGTCCTGTCGAACCGGCCATCACGGCAAACGGCGCCAAATCCCATTCATGCACGCCGTAGTCCATCATAATGTCCGCATGGCCGCGCAGCGCCCACAAATAGGCGTAACAATCCCCATAGGCGCGCTCCAAGTAACAATTCGAAACAATGCGTTCAAACTGTTTTCCGTATCCGGCTTGAAAAAAGAAACTTGCGCCGCCGTGAAAAATCACCGCTTCTTTGAGTGAAGTGAAACGCCGGGGTCTGGGAAACGCGCTTTGTACATTTTTTGTGCGCTCAAACGCCGCCGCGCCACGCGCCGCGCCTAAAAAAGTGCCGAGCGCCGGCAAATCACAAGCGCCCACGACGGGAACGCCGCGCTCCACGCGCGCAGCCAGAATCCCCCACGAGGGCAGCCCGCGCGTGAAAGGCCGCGTGCCGTCAATGGGATCCAGCGTCCAGTAAGCGCCGGAGGAACCTCGAGTGGTTCCGAATTCCTCGCCCACAATGCCGTCTTTCGGAAATGCCCGGCCAATTGCACGGCGCAAGTATTCTTCGATAGTTTTGTCGGCAATGGTAACGGGCGAACGGTCACTTTTTCGGTTGATTGTAAGGCGGGAGCCAAAATAACGAAGCGCGATTTTCCGGCACTCCGCCATGCTCCGCTCCAGCCAGGAAAGCGTTTCTGTGTGTGCGCTCTTAGACATTATCTCGATCCAAACCATTGTTTGACATCTTTTGCGTCGCGCCGCCGCCAGATGATATTAGAACGGATCATCTCCAATGACTGTTTTATGGTGCGCTCAATGCCGGGCTGAGGGTGCGCTTTGAAAAATTTTGCCGCATCATTGAATTCAAGCGCCCCGGAAAATCCGGCAACTGAGCCTTCCACAATGTGCCCCAATAAATTAAGCCCGCCGGCGAAGCGGTCCACCAAGGTAGACCAATTGGATTTTACAAATTTCCAGTTTGCCTCGCGGGCAAAGGAATTGGAACCCAAACCTGCCAAAATAATAAAAGTGTCTTGAGCCCGCACCTCACCGGAAAGCGCAAACCGGTGCGCGCGACGCACAAGCTCCGGGGTGCGAAAACGCGTCATGGCCCGTAACACCCTCACCTTTTCTTCTTGAAGGCCGGCGCTTGTGTACACATTCAAAAGCCGGTCGAATTCTTTCGCGCCCCCATGC
>JACQQR010000061.1 GCA_016206875.1 Candidatus Omnitrophota bacterium | reverse complement strand
CAGCCTACGCTGGCATGACACCCACCCTGAACGCTTACTTTGTTCGTCGTCCCGGCGGAAAGTTTGAAAACGGCATTGTACCTTATCGGCGCATTATAACGGCCTAAAGAGTAAAGTTTAATCTTTTTTAACCGTTACTTCATAAGCACTTATGAAGCCTTTTTTGACCTTTATAGCTCCCCTATTTTTAGGTGTTATACTTAAATTGACAAGGTAAAGAGCGATGAATTTCCTACACTTCAAGAAGAAAACGTGGATGAAGATAGGCGTAGTGGGCGCTTGCTCATTTTACGTTGTGTTTTTGTCTTTTTCTTCTCTCCTCTTTGCCCTTCCGCAAGATCCTGAAGTTGTTGCCGGTGAAGTTACTTTTGAACAGGACGGAAACACCTTGAACGTCACCGCATCCAATAATGCGATCGTCAATTACTCTTCGTTTAACATCGATCAGGATGAAGCGGTTCATTTTATTCTCCCCAGCGCAGACTCTGTCATCCTAAACCGGAATATCGGCGATACGCCGTCTCTGCTGATCGGAGATATGGACAGTATTGGAAAAGTTTGGCTTATCAACACCAGCGGAATTTATGTTGACAAAGATGCCGACATAAATGTTGGAGGCTTGGTTGCTTCCACGCTTGACATTTCAAACGAAAATTTTCTTGCCGGAAATTATTCGTTCTCTGCCGATCAAATCGCTCAGGTGGCCATCGCTCAAATTTTGAATGAGGGAACCATCACTGCCGCTGACGGAAGTTATGTGGTGCTGATCGGAGGCGCAGTGGCCAACACCGGAACCATCAATGCCCCGCTCGGAACTGTGGCATTTGCCGCCGGTGAAGCAGTGACTGTCGGTATCACCGACAACAATCTTATTTCTATCGCAATCGATGAAGCCGTTTCCGCGGAGGTTTTGGATGCCGAAGGAAATCGCGTCACCGATCAAATTAAAAATTCCGGCGCCATCAACGCGGAAAATGGCAAAGTGGTGATGAAGGCTGAGTCGCTGGATCAGTTATTTGATCAGTCCATCAATATGGACGGCTATGTGAATGCCGAGCAAGCTGTGGTGACAGAAGAAGGCGTGATTGAAATTGTGGGTTCCGGCGATATTGAGATGACCGGCGAAATGGATGCCGAGAAAGGCCGGGTGGAAGTTTCCAGCCAAGCTGATGTGAATGTGGAAGGACAATACAATGTATCCGAAGGAGAATTTGCGATTACGGCAGACAGCATTACCGTAACGGGCACCCTTTCAATTACAGGCGCTGCTTCATTCAGTGCGAATCAAGATATAATCCTTTCGGGAAATCTTGCCGTAACTTCCGGTGCTCTTACCTTGACAGCGGATGCCGATGCAAACGGTAGCGGTGCTTTTACACAAAATCTAAATACTTCTATTGAGACGATTGGTTCCGGTGATATTACTATTCGGGCCGCTGAAGATATATCCCTTCAAGGGATAACTTCAGCTGGAGCCTTGACAGTGCTTTCGGGAGCGGATATTCGCACCTATGGCGCTATTTTCACTCTCGGACGCACTGAACTCAAGGCAGACGTGGACTTGGTGATTGGCGGAAACATTTCTGTTACCAATGCAAATTTGATACTCACTGCGGATGCTGATTTAAATGGAACAGGCGCCTTCTCTCAATTGGCCGGCACCACCATTCAAACTATCGGTTCCGGTGATATCACCATCACCGGCTCGGGTCTAGGCACACTGGGAAATATCACGGCAGCAGACAGCCTCTATCTCAAGCAAGCAGGCGCTCCTGCTTCTTATTCCCAGCTTGCCGGTACCCAGATCACCACCGGAGAGTCTTTAGTCATTGAAAGCGGTGTGACCTATACGGCAAATGATGCAGTGATTCAAGTAGCTAAAGATTTTCTCAATAATGGTGCTTTTATTCCGGAAGCCTCCACGGTGTATCTAGTAAGTGACGAGGAGGCCTTAGTAACCGGCGACAACACTTTTAACGATTTAGTAGTTATAGAACCAGGAAAGACAGTTACGTTCGAAGCTGATAGCACTCAGACCATTACGGGTATCTTGACCGCCCAGGGCGGATACGGGAAGCTCCTTACCTTGAAATCTTCCTCAATCTCTATCCCTTGGAAAATAGACGCCCGGGGTGTGACTGATTTAAGTTATCTATTAGTCCAGAACGCAACCAATGTCAACATTCACGGCCCTCCGCTGGCTCCGGCTTATAGTTCGAATGCCCTCGGAAACACCGGCTGGGATTTCTCCCAATCCGGACCTTCCTGGATCGGTTCGAATACTTCCCAATTATGGTCTCTTTATAGTAACTGGAACGGCGGGTTTGTACCCGGCGCCGGCGATATTGCTACTTTCTCTGGCCTGGCCACCTCCAATACCGTCCTAGACCAAAACACCACCATAGCAGGCTTAACCCTTTCTTCTGACTTTACCCGTACCCTGTCCCTAAACGCTAATTT
>JACQQR010000060.1 GCA_016206875.1 Candidatus Omnitrophota bacterium | reverse complement strand
GCCAGGGAATTAAATCCGTGCAAATCGAAGCCCCGGGCTCGGTGTTTGTGCCGGGAACCATTTACACCTTAAAGATTGAACACGACGGCGGTCTGCGCATCGACTCGGAAAAAATTCCGGAAATTTTGCGTGGAGAGAAATTATGATTGAATTGGTTGCCATTCCCGCGCCCGCCAGAGGACGGGTCAGTCCTTCGGCTGAAAAGTGGGAATGACAAAATTATGAAACTCTCCGATTTTGATTATACGCTGCCTCAAGAATTAATCGCATACCATCCCGTGCCCGATCGCGTCTCTTCGCGCCTTTTGGTGCTGGACCGCACTGACGGAACAGTGCGCCATAAACATTTCCGGGATCTCAGCGAATATATTCAGCCGGGCGATGCGCTTATTTTGAATGACACGCGTGTGATTCCCGCGCGGTTACACGGGAAGCGCGCCTCAGGCGGCAAGGTAGAAATGCTTTTGTTGCGCGAGCTGGGGCCAGCCCGCTGGGAGGCGCTGCTTCGGCCCTCGGTGCGTGTGCGAGAAGGCGATGAAATTCTGATTGCGGAAATTTCGAAAGAAGAAAAATTCTCTGCCGTGGCCATGAATGCGCCTGAGAATGGCGGGGCGAGAAGGCTTCATTTTTCTCCGCCTGCACAGTTCCGGGAAATGCTTGCGCGCTTCGGAAAAATTCCTTTGCCTCCTTACATCAAACGTGCAGTGGAAATCGAAGACGCGTTTTGCTATCAAACCGTGTTCGCCAAGCGCGACGGTGCCGTGGCGGCCCCCACGGCCGGCCTTCACTTCGATGAAGCTTATTTGGAAGCGCTCAAAAATTCCGGCGTTTGCATTGCGCACATCACACTGCACGTGGGCTATGGCACATTTCAAACTTTGTTTGAAGAAGATCTAAAAAAGCAGACACTGCACGAAGAATATTTCCAAGTGGAAGACTCTGTGATTCAATTGATTCAGTCCACCCGCGCGGCCGGCCGTAAGGTGTTTGTATGCGGCACCACGGCGCTACGGGCCCTGGAATCTTGCAAAATGCCGGACGGTGCGCTTCGTGCTTCTTCCGGCAAAACGGATATTTTTATTTATCCGCCTTACAAAATTACAACGGCCGACGCATTGATTACGAATTTTCATATGCCGCGCACCTCACTCATGCTTTTGACAAGCGCGTTTGCGGGCAGGGAACATATGTTGAATGCATACGAATTAGCTATTCGTAGGCGCTACCGCTTCGCCAGCTTCGGCGACGCCATGCTGATTGTTTAGAGGGCCTATCCCTTTTTGGTTATTTAAGAATAAGCCGAATGAAGTTTCGATGCCGTTTGCCGGAGTTTCGAGTCTTGTGTCCACAATAAGCAGCTGTACAGTTGTGACGAAGCAAGCAAATGAACGTCGACGAATCCGATTCCGGATCCGGTCAGCTCATGCTTTTGAATGAAGTATAAAATTTCATCTTGTTTTACAAGAGGGGCTTTAGGAAGAGTTTGAAGTAAGGGGAGTATTTTTTTATTTTGAAAATGGCCTAGGGCCAATTCGCCAAGGACAAAGTCATGACAGAGGACTTGCGAATTGCTCAGTAAATCAATTAACTGAGAATTTTCTTGCCCGAAATGAGAAATCCAGATAGAAGTGTCTACAAGAACTCTAGCTTGTTTATGCTGCCCTACGCCTGGGGATTCCATAAAGATTTTTTTCAGTTCCGCCCAGCTTAGCCAAACGTTTGGCGCTTTCCTGGGCAACCAGTGCTTCAAGCCCCATTTTAACGAGCGTTGTTTTTTCCTGGATTCCGGTCAGCTCAGAAGCTTCACCTAATAACTTATTGTCGATATTCAGAGTGGTTTTCATACACATAAGTATGTATGATTGATACATCTATGTCAAGCGCCTTATCTCTAACATTGCTCTGCCGCGATACTAATTCCCACGCCCGCGTCACGCAAATCACCACACCGCACGGGGTGATGGATACCCCTAGTTTTATGCCGGTGGGCACACAGGGGACGGTCAAGACGCTTACGCCGCGCGACTTAAAGGAAGCGGGCGCCGAGATGATTCTTTCCAATGCGTATCATCTTTATATCCGTCCGGGCGTGGAAGTGATTCGGTCGCTGGGCGGTCTTCATAAATTTATGGGCTGGGACGGACCCATTCTCACCGATTCGGGCGGCTTTCAAGTGTTTTCGCTGGCGAAGTTGCGCACAATCACTGACGAAGGCGCTACGTTTAGCTCTCATTTTGACGGCAAAGAACATTTTCTTACTCCCGAGTCTGTGGTAAAAATTCAGGAAGATTTGGGAAGTGACATTGCTATGGTGTTTGACGAATGCTCGGCCTACCCGGCAGACGCTTCCGTTCTTCGAAGGGCCATGGAACGCACGCTATTGTGGTCGGCTCGAGCCAAACGCGCGCATAAAAAAGAAAATCAGGCGCTATTCGGCATTGTGCAGGGCGGATGCGACTTCGCTCTGCGTAAAGAGTCGCTCGCGCGCACTGTGGAAATTGGTTTTCCGGGTTACGCGCTGGGCGGGCTCAGTGTGGGCGAGCCCAAAGAGCATATGAATGAAGTGCTCCAAGCGATTACGCCTCTGGTGCCGGAAAACGCGCCGCGCTATTTGATGGGCATTGGCACGCCGCTTGATTTCCTTGAAGCGGTCTCGGCCGGAATTGATATGTTTGACTGTGTTACTCCCACACGTTACGGCCGCAACGGCACGGCGTTTACTCATCAGGGCATGCTGGTGGTGCGCAATGCTATTTATACCGAGGCCAAAGGGCCTGTGGATGTGAAATGTGACTGCTATACGTGTCAAAATTTTGACCGCGGGTATATCCGTCATCTTCTGAATGCCAATGAAATTTTGGGCCATCATTTATTGTCGTATCACAATGTGTATTTTTTTATTTCTCTGATGAAACAAATCCGCTCTGCGATCCAAAAAGGAGAGTTTCTTTCCTTTAGGAAACAATTCGAAATCGAGTATAATGCCGGCTCAAGATAGACTTCAGCTGGTCGATGTGTAGCAACATGTGCACCAGAACACCAATCACCGGGCACCAGAAAAAACCTTTTACCTTTACTGGTGCACTGGCGCTCTGGTGTTCCAGTGCTCTTATTGAGAAAGGAATCAATTATGAATTTGTTTTCTAATTTTATACCGGCTCAAGCCGCGCCGGCTGCTTCGCAAGGCGGCGGAAATATGCTGGTTTCTTTTATGCCACTTGTTCTCATGTTCGTGATTTTTTATTTTCTTCTCATCCGCCCCCAACAAAAACGCCAAAAAGCGCATCAGAATATGCTCAAAACCCTCAAAAAAGGCGATCGCGTCGTCACTTCCGGAGGCTTAATGGGCACAGTGTGGGGCGTGGCGGAAGATAAAGTGGTGCTGAAAGTAGGTGAAGACGAAGTGAAGCTGGAGTTTGAAAAATCAGCTATTGCCACGTTGGTGAAAGCGAAGGAATAAGGGGAAAAGTGACTGTCACTTTAGTGACTGTCACTTTTTGAAGTGAGCGTGAAATAAAAAGGAACCCGAGGATATGAACAAGTATTTTAAATGGAAAGTGCTTTTAATTGTTGCGCTCGTTGCATTCTCTCTTTGGAAAATTTATCCGCCTGAAAAACAAATCACACTAGGCCTTGACCTTCAAGGCGGCATGCATATCGTCATGAAAGTGGATTTGGCCAAAGTGCCCGAATCTTTGCGCGCTGACGCCACGGACCGCGCTGTGGAAATTATCCGCAATCGCATCGATGAATTCGGCGTCAAAGAGCCGCAAATTTCCAAGCAGGGTTCCGATCACATTGTGATTCAACTTCCGGGCGTTACCGACCGCAAACGTGCGTTGGAAATTTTGGGGCGCACCGCGCACCTGGAATTTAGGCGTGTTGTGGAAGACCAAAAATTGCTCGACCAGGCCCTTGCGGGAACAGTTCCGGAAGGTTATGAGCTCAAGGAACTAAAGGAAGAAGGCCGCCCCGATGAAAAGCTGCTTTTGGAAGGCCAGGCGGTGCTTTCCGGTGACAAGCTGGTCAATGCCGGCGTTTCTTTTGATCAGGGCAGTTTCGGCCAGCCTATAGTCACGCTGGAATTTAATGAAGAAGGCGCCCGCATTTTTGACCAGGTGACCTCTCAAGCCGTAAACGATTTCCGTTTGGATGGAATTTCCCGGCGAATTGCGATTCTTTTGGACGGCACGCTTCGCTCTGCGCCTCAAGTGCGCGAGCGCATTCCCAACGGACAAGCCATTATTCAAGGTCAATTCTCCTACCAGGACGCCAGTGATTTGGCTTTGGTGCTGCGCGCCGGCGCCCTTCCGGCTCCTGTCAATGTAGAAGAAGAAAGAACAGTGGGGCCGACGCTCGGAAAAGATTCGGTAGACGACGGAGTCCGCGCCTGTGTGGTGGGCTTGATTTTGGTGTTCATAGCTATGGCAGTGTACTACCTGGCCAATGGTTTGATTGCCAATTTTGCTTTGGTGCTCAACTTGCTGTTCATTTTAACGGGTTTGTCGCTTTTCAATGCCTCACTGACGCTTCCCGGCATTGCCGGTTTGATTTTATCACTCGGTATGGCTGTGGACGCCAACGTGCTGATTTTTGAGCGCATGCGTGAGGAGCTGGCGCTGGGCAAAAAAAGCCGCGCCGTGGTTGCGGCAGGGTATCACAAGGCTTTCTCAGCCATTTTCGATTCCAATCTCACTACATTAATTACGGCCGTACTGCTCTTCAAATTCGGCACCGGACCGATACGTGGTTTTGCCATCACCTTAAGCTTGGGCATTATCTCCAGCATGTTCACCGCGCTTTTCGTGACACGTGTGATTTATGATTGGATTACGCGCAAAAAAGAAATCACCATCAAAATGCTTCAATTAATCGGCGTGCCCAATTTCAATTACATGAAATGGCGCTATTGGGCCTACGCAGGTTCAACGCTGTTAATAGTTGGCGGGCTGCTGGTGTTTTATCTGCGCGGCGCCGATAATTTCGGCGTAGATTTCGCCGGCGGAACGCTGGTGCAAGTGAAATTTAAGGAGGCGGTGGATTTGGGTACAGTGCGAAATGCCATGTCCTCGGGCGGAGTCACCGGTGCCCAGCTTCAGAACTTTGGCGACCCGGGCCTTCATGAAATTATTATTCGCACGCCGGAAATTGCCACTGATTCCATAGAAAATGTGCTCACCAGTTTAGTGGGGGCCGAAAGCTTTGAAACGCTGCGTGTGGAAACCGTAGGCCCTTCTGTAGGCTCTGACTTAAGAAAAAAGGCATTTTGGGCCAGCATTTGGGCGCTCATAGCCCTGTGCATTTATGTTGGGTTCCGGTTCAAGTTCAATTACGGGCTTTGTGCCGTGTTGGCTTTGTTCCACGACGCGGCGGTGACTGTGGGCATGTACGCCATTTCCGGCCGCGAAATGAATCTTACATTCATTGCGGCTCTCTTGACCATTATCGGGTACTCCATTAATGACACCATCGTTATTTATGACCGCATCCGTGAAAATCTGAAAAGCATGCGTAAGCTGCCGTTTATTGATCAAGTGAATTTGAGCTTGAACCAAACGCTTTCCCGCACCATTTTGACTTCGGGAGTGACACTGTTGGTGGTGATTGCGCTTTTTATTTTTGGCGGGGAAGTCATTAATGACTTTGCTTTTGCTATGCTTGTGGGTATGATCTCAGGTACCTATTCCACAATTTTTATCGCAACACCCGTGCTTGTTGATTTGCAAAAATTAAGGTAATTATTGAGCGTTCTCGAGTGAGCAAAGGCTATTGTCTCCTCTACGCGGCCCCTCTCCCTCTGGCGAGGGAGAGGGGCCGCGAAACTCGAGCGGGCCAAACTCTTACAAATTAACGAAATGAGCACCTTGTCACTCTTCGTCCCCTCCGGGTGCTCAGAATGACAACTTAAAACTATGCTCACTGAATGGTCTCTCAAAACCGCCGATTCGATTCCCCACCTTGCCGCAGAGCTGAATGTTACGCCGCTTACCGCCAGGCTGCTTGCGAATAGAAAAATCCGCACTGTGGAAGAGGCGCGCGCTTTTTTGTCCGGCTCCGCGGAAAATTTTCAAGACCCGTATCTTCTCGCCGGAATGGAAACGGCCGTGCGCCGTATTCTCGAAGCCATTGATAAGAGCGAACCCATCATTGTTCACGGCGATTACGATGTGGACGGGGTCACCGCCAGTGCTATTGTAGGGCGCACCTTATCTTCGATGGGAGCGCGTTGGAAAGCGTTTGTTCCGCATCGCGTGCTGAATGGATACGGCTTTACGCAAGACGGTGTTCGATTCGCTAAAGGAGAGGGCGCCAAAGTTCTCATTACGCTCGACTGCGGCACCGGATCTATAGAAGAGGTGAAGGCGGCGCAGTTTGCGGGAATCGATTGTCTGATTTTTGATCATCATCAAATCAAAGACGGGTGTTTGCCCGAAGCGTATGCAATAGTCAATCCCCACCGTCCGGATTGTCCGTCTCCTTTCAAGATGTATTGCGCCGCCGGGTTGGCGTTTAAGCTGGCTCAGGCGTTGATTGGAAGGCATGCGCTGGAACTTTTGGATATTGCTTCTTTAGGCACAGTAGGCGATATGGTTCCTTTGTTCGGTGAAAACCGGATGATCGTCAAACAAGGATTGCGCTCTATGTCAGGAAACTTGCGGCTTGCGATTCGCATGATGGCCGAGTCGGCAAAATTAAAAACGCGCCGGTTCAATGTGGGACACTTAGGTTTTGTCTTCGGGCCGCGCATTAATGCTTCCGGACGCATGGAGTCGGCAGAAACATCCCTCCAGCTGCTTTTATCCGAAGACCCGCTCGCGGCCGCAAAATATGCGCATGAACTGGAAAAACAAAATAAAAAACGGCGCGATTTGGAACGAAACACGCTTCAAGACGCTCTGAGAAAAGTGGAGCGTGAAATTAATTTTAACGAGAATCGTGTTCTTGTGGTTTGGGATGCTGCTTGGCATCCCGGAGTGATCGGCATTGTCGCAGCCCGTTTGGTAGAGCGGTTTCACCGTCCCGCGCTTGTCATTAGCATTAATGGAGAAGGAATGGGCAAAGGCTCAGGCCGTTCCGTGAGGCGCGTGAATTTGTATGAACTGTTGAAGCGCGCAAGCGCGCCGCTCGTGCAGTTTGGAGGCCATGAGCAAGCCGTGGGGCTTTCTGTGGAAGAAAAAAAGCTGCCGGAATTTCGCCGGCTGATTAACGAGTTCGCCAGAGAATGGGTGCTTCCGGAATATTTGTCTAAAATTTTTGAAGTAGACGCAGAAATTAATTTAAATGAGATCACCGTGGAACAACTCAAACAAATTGCGCTGCTTGAGCCTTTTGGTTTGGGCAATCCGAAGCCGGTGTTTCTCACTCGCAATGTGGAGCTTAGGCCGGTGCCCTCGCGCTGGTTTGCCGCCAACGAGCAAAGATTTTTTGTGAGCCGCGAAGGCCAGCATGTAGAAGCAGTATGGAAACCGCCGGACGGAACCTCAAGATGCGCCCGCGGACAGTACGATATCCTCTATTTCCCCACATTAAAGCTTTGGGAAGGGCATCAAATCTTTGAGCTGGAAATAAAGGATATAAAGAAGAAATAGTGACTGTCACTTTAGTGACTGTCACTATTTCTTCTTTTCTTCAAATTAAATAAATACTTGCAACTCAAAGTCAAAATCTATACACTTAAGTCCGGTTTGTTGGAGGCCGATAACTCTTACCGGCCATTTATGTCAAAGAGCTTGATGTTAGTAAAACAGTTTTTAATTTCTGGGGGGTGGAAAATGAAAAGGAAGGGTTCGTTGAGTAGTAACTTTGTGGTGATGTTCAGTGTGTTTGTAGCATGCACAGTTTTTTCTCTCCCTGGCGTTTCATTCGCGCAAATTGCAATTGGCAATCAGACAGGCACAATTAAAATTACAGCCCCTGACGGAAACGTGATCACGGTTGAAAAAGGCCAGCCCCTTCCCGATGTTGCTTCCGGCTCCAAAGTAGAAGTGGTCAGCGGTTCGGCGAATATATTGGCAACAGAGGGAGACGTTCTTACGGTTGTATTGAATGATAAAACAGTCAGTGTGCAAAATGCCGAAATTTCTGTTTATATCGCTTTTGATTCGGGAAATGCGAATATCAGTGTGGTGTCAGGAGATGTGGTTGTGACGAATCCTGACGGTTCTACGCAAACGCTCACACAAGGTTCCGTTCAATCTGTTTCTGCACAAACTCCCGCGAATACAGCAGCGGTGGCGGAAGGTGTCCCCGGCGTGGATCCCACGCAGACAGTAGCAAGAAATGAAGATGCAGAACAGGGTGAAGTTACGGGATATTAAAAGTAAGTTTGGTTTTATTTGAAAAGCAAAAATGAATTAAGAGCACTTCAAAAAGGGGTTGATAATGAATACAAAGGAATGTGTTCATCGCAGTTTTGTGGCAGCGGCTGTTGCCATGTTTTTTTTGATTTCACTTTTTACACCGTTTCTGGCCTACAGTGACGTGGGCGTTGTAGAGGATTCTACTTCCACAACGGTGAGTACCACCTCAGAGCAAACCACGATTGTCGAGGAGGAGGCTCCTGCTTCCGACCAAGTGGCTGACACTACTCCACAACCGTACAGAACAGACTGGTTTGACAAGCTCAGAGGAAAGCTAAAGTCCAAGCATTTACAAATCACTCCCCGGTACCGTCAGGAATATATTTTAGACAGTAACATCCTCCTGGAATCCACAGATGGGAAAACGGATTCTATATTCAGAGAAATGCCGGGCATTGATATTCAAATTCCGTTCAAAAACCATAGCTTTGCTTTAAGCTATGACGCGGCGTTGCAACAGTTCATAAAATTTAGCCGTGAAAATAACAACAACCAGTATTTCAACACAGCTTTAGATCTGAATTTCAAAGATATCTACATTCATGCGCATGAAGGTTTTGCCCATACTTATGATCGTTCCGGAACCACGCTCACAGAAATCGTTCCCAGAAATGAAAATAAGGCGGATGCGCAGGTGGGCTATAGATGGAACCGTTTTACCACAGAAGTAGGGTATGAAAATTTCTGGAGGCATTTCAATGCGGTTTCATTCCACCAATACAACTACATGGCAAATAAGTTGACCAGCTTTATCTACGCAGATCTGACTACAAAAACCCAACTATATGCCAACTATAATTTCACCCGGTACGTATACGAAAATGACGGAGACAGAAATTCCAATCAGAATGCGCTAAACGGAGGTATTAGAAGCAAGCTTCTTCCCAAAACCAGCTTCTATGCCCAATTTGGTTATTCTGCCATGGATGTGAGTCATGTGCGCAATGGGCATGATTTTGTTTCCGGCGTCGGAGCTTCCTATACGCCTTTTTCGAAAACAGCCATTGATTTGGGATATCAACGCTCGCAAGAACAAGCGGTTTTCTCGGATCTCCCGTTTTTCCTGCAGAACTTCTTTTTCCTTAGGTTGACGCAGCAATTCACGCAAAAAATTTCGGGTGTCTCAAACATTGCTTATACCCGGCAGGCTTATGACCAGCCAGCAGTGGCTGTTCCCGGAACTGCGGCCGCGACCAGAAACGATGAGTTGTTTACTTACGATATTAAACTGATTTACAAATTTACGGATTGGTTCAGCGCGGATATTAAATATCAATTTAATAGGCGCAGCTCAAATCTGTCTGTGTTTGATTACACGGATAACTTGATGGCTTTAGGGGCGGAAATCAAGCTATAAAGCCACTGCGTTGTTTCAAAATAGGGGCCGTTTGCTTCACTTCCCAGTGCCGCGCGCGTGATGGTTAGGTTGGCGCGGCGCTAGAGTTGGGTGCGCTTTTTAATTGTCTTGTAAGGTATGTGACTTATACATCAATGGAAAGAAAGAATTAAGTGTCAATGAAAAGATGGCCTCTTTTCCGTTTTTTTAGTTTCCCTCCTCTCTCCATGCATCGCACAAGCGCTTCTACTTTTCGTATAAGCGCTTTTTTTTCACTCCTGCTGCTTTTCCTTGGAGTTTCCTCCTTGGTGTATCCGGCTCCTGCCGAGCTGGCCCTTGCCAATAATCAGGTGATAGAAGATTATCGCATCGGCGTCAATGACTTAATCGAAGTTGTAGTGTACGAAGAGCCCGATTTGTCCGCAAAGCTTCGAGTTTCAGGCGGTGGTGAAATTACCTACCCATTATTAGGCAGGTTTAACGTTTTGGGAATGACAGTCAATGAAGTGGAGGACTTGATTCGCACGAAGCTGAGCGACGAATATATTCGCAACCCCCAGGTGCGAGTTTCCGTTCAGGAATTTAGCAATGTGATTATTTACGGCCAGGTCAATAAGCCGGGCATGCTGGATTTTAAGGCGGGGATGACGGTGCTTCAGGCGATAAGCAAAGCGGGTGGTTTTACTCCGATTGCAAGCAAGGGCCGGGTAACTGTGGTGCGGGATGTGGGAGAAAAAGAGAAACAAGTAATTAAGGTGAATTTAAACCACATCGCCAAGGGAGATGATGAAGACGTTTTATTAAAACCGGGAGATACCATTGTCGTTCCCGAGAGCTTCTTTTAAGGATATCCGTATGAACAACTTATCTTTTGTGAGTCCTGCAAGCGCCAAACTGGCATTAACAGATTATTGGTACGTGTTTCAAAAACGAAAAAGGGTGATCCTTTCTTTTTTCCTCATCGCTTTTTTCTCCACAGCGTTTTACACGCTCATTTCGCCCAGAGTGTACAAGGCCACCACGCAGGTGCTGATTGAACAAGGCAATAAAAATGTATTGTCCTTCCAGGATGTGTTTTCGGTGGACATGGGAGGCCAGGAGTACTATGCCACGCAGCATAAGATTATTAAAAGCCGTTCTGTGGGGAGGAAAGTAATTGCAAAACTGGGGCTAGGGCCGCGATACAAAGGGATTGACCCTGTGGGAAGTTTTTTGAGCCAAATCGACGTGAGTCCCGTGAAGGGGTCACGCCTGGTGGATGTGAGTTTTTACTACGGAAATCCCAAAGAGGCCGCTCACATTGTGGATACCGTGGTCAAAACATACATTGAACAAAATTTTGAGAATAAAGCGAATATTACGCGCCAGGCCTCTGAGTGGCTGGAAAAAGAGATTGTCAATGCCCGGGAGAAGCTCACTGAATCAGAACTCGCGTTACAGCGCTTCAAGGAGAATAATAAATCGATTGATTTCACCGAACTGGAAACCTCTGAAAATTTACTCAATAAATTGCAACTGGATTTGTCGAATTTAAAAAATGATTTGTCCGCTCTGAATCAACGTTATTTGCCCAAGCACCCTAAAATTATCCGCGCTAAATCCAGAATCGACGCTCTCAAAAAACAAGTAGAAGAGGAAACAAAAGATCACATTGCACTCGGGAGAGTTTCTATTGAGTTCAATCAGTTAAAACGCGAGGTGGACAGCAACCGCAAGATTTATGAGACGATGCTGTCTCGCTTGAAAGAAACGGTGATTACCAAGGACCTGGAAGACACGAATGTCATTGTCATCGATCCCGCTGAGGTGCCGAAAACCCCGGTGCTGCCCAGAAAATTTTTTAACCTGCTGCTCGGACTTTTTATAGGAATTTTTGGCGGATGCGGCCTGGCCCTTGTATTTGAAAATCTGGATAGTTCCATCAAATCAAAAGAAGATGTGGAACGAATCACAGAAACGCCTATGTTGGGCATGATATATAATTGGAAGTCGGAGCAATCCGAGATGATTGTTCATGAAGATAAATTTGCCAGCGTCTCGGAAGCGTTTCGCGCGATCCGAACCGCCCTTTTGTTTTCATCTCCGGATAAACCCTTGCGCACGTTGATGGTATCCAGCCCTAATCCGAAAGAAGGGAAAACATTAATAGCCTGTAATTTGGCTGTGGCAATTGCGCAGAGCGGGGCACGCGTTGTTTTAGTAGATGCGGATATGAGGCGTCCCCGTATTCATAAAGTGTTTCGACTAAAAAATGTGCAAGGATTAAGCAATGTGTTGACTCATACGGTGAATCCCGCCGAATTTATAGTAAAAACAGAAGTTGAAAATTTGTCCGTTCTTTTGTGCGGACCCATTCCGCCCACCCCTTCAGAATTATTGGGCTCTAAACGGATGGCTCAACTGATTGAACAACTTCGTGAATTGTATGATTATGTGGTTTTCGATTCGCCCCCTTTCCTGTCCGTGACAGACCCTGTGGTGCTCTCCACGCAAGTGGATGGCGCGATTATTGTGACGCGATACAATAAAACCCACCGGGATGCCCTCTTAAGGGGGATTCATAGTTTTATGGATGTAAAAGCAAATCTGGCCGGAATTATCATCAATGATATGAATTTTGAACAGGAACGCTATCGCAATTCCAGTTATTCCTATTATTATGGAAGATACACCGTCAACGAGGATATTCAGGCGGCAGCCATCCGCAATTCTTCAAAGGATCCGGCGCAATCAGCTCTCACCTCCTCTCAAAAAAAAGATCCTTCCCTGTCCGAGACCAAGCAATCATTTTAGGGTGTGCATCCCGGAATTTGCAGGAATCGTATGATCGATATACACAGCCATATCATTCCGGGAATTGATGACGGAGCCCAATCCTGGGAGGAAGCGCACCGGATTTGCGAAATGGCTTTCGAGGACGGCACGCAGGTGATTGTGGCCACTCCTCATGCGTATAATGGAATGTACGGGCATGAAGGCCAGGATATCCACGAGGCCGTAGGAAAGCTGAATCAAGAGCTTCGGGACAGAAACATTGATTTGGAAGTAATTCCGGGCGCGGAAGTTCATGCCCGGCCGGACCTTGTTGATATTTTGCGGCAAAATCCGGCTTTAACATTAAATGCCAGCCGGCGCTATTTCTTGCTGGAGTTCCCACATGCTCACATTCCACGGAATGTGCGGCAATTTTTGTTTGATTTGGGAGTGGGGGGTTTTATTCCCATCATCGCGCACCCCGAGCGGAATTTGGAACTTCAAAATGACCCGGATCTTGTGGAAGATTTAGTGAACAGAGGCTCTTTGTGCCAAATTACAGCGATGAGCGTGATGGGGCAATTTGGCGCCCGCGCGGAAAAATTGGCCTTGGAATTATTGGAAAGGGATTGTGTTTTTGTAGTGGCTTCCGATACGCATTCGGCAAAATCCCGCCCGCCTTATTTATCCGGGGCCTATGCAAAGATTAAACAAAATTACGGTGAAAAAAAAGCAAAAGAACTGTTTGAAATTAATCCCAGAAAAGTAATTGAAGGGGCAATATAAGAGCCGGATAGGCTCTAATATGCTGTTTCCTAAATTCATATAGGGTTAAAAGAAAAGCATGATCTAACAGGCGGCCCCTCTCCCTCACCAGAGGGAGAGGGGGAGGGGTGAGGGTGGAGGTGGCAGTGTCATGCGCAATCCCGGCAAGATTCAATTTGCTCGTGTCTTAAGAAAAAGACAAACAGATACTGAAGCGAAGCTATGGCATTACTTAAGGAAACGAGGTTTTGGTGGTTTGAAG
>JACQQR010000013.1 GCA_016206875.1 Candidatus Omnitrophota bacterium | reverse complement strand
AAGGGAGAGGGATTAAGGGTGAGGGTTTAGCCGGCGGCCACACCCTCACCCCGGCGCTTCGCGTCCGGCCCTCTCCCTCTGCTTCGCGAGGGAGAGGGGCAGCAGCTACGCTCTTGCACAGCGTTCTACGGCATCATTGACGAAATAAATCGATTAAGGAGGGCGAGCATATGGAACCCCCACTATTTCCTGTGTGGCTTGCCGTAGCATCCGAGTTGGCGGTGGCGTTTGCGTTTATTTTTATTCTTGTTGGTTTGATTCTTGTCGGCAAAAAAAGAAACGATTCTAGCAATCCTCTCAATCTCCTCCCTTTTGTGATCCAGACTGTGAAGCGCTCTGAAGATCTTTCTTCGGCCCTGCAAATTCTTTTGGAAGAAGTGTGCCGTGCGGACAGATGGGATTATGGTGAAATTTGGTTTCCCAATGATACAAACAAAGTGTTGGAATATGAGTATGGCTGGTTCCGCAGAAAGCACTACGAAGAATTTCATCTCCTGAGCAAAGAGCTGCGTTTCGGACCCAATATGGACTTAGCCGGAACTGTTTGGTTCACCCGCCAGGAGCAGTGGGTGCAAAAAATTTCCACTTCCGGACACCCGGCTTTTCTTCGATTTGATTTAGCCCAAAAATTTGGTTTTAAAACAGCGCTGGGAATTCCTGTCTTGGACGGAAACCGGGTCTTGGCTGTGCTGCTTTTATTGTCGCGCAATTTGCGCTCGGAAGATCCACGGGTGGCGCGATTTATTTCCACCGCGTGTGACTATGTGGTTTCACTGGTCCAACGCCGGGAAGCGGAAATCTTGCTCGATGAAACTTCTAATTTGATAGAAAAACGTGTTCAGGAAAAAACCGAAGAGTTAACCAAACAGAACAAAAAACTATCGAGTGAATTTGAACAACACAAAGTTCGAGACGATTCTTTATGGAAACTGTTTGAAAACTACCAATCTCTTTTGGCGTCCATTCATGCCGTCGTATGGGAATATGATTTGGGCGAGTCCCGATTTGTTTTTGTGAGCCAGCAATCCGAAGAAATTCTGGGTTATACGCCGGAGGCCTGGATGACGGATGCGTCTTTTTGGGAAGACCATATTCACGGAGCCGACCGGGAAATGGCCGTTGGCTTTCGCAACCAATTGATTCACAACAAGGTAAAGGGCCAGTGTGAGTACCGCGTAATTACTTCAGACGGCCGCGCCCGCTGGATTCGGGATATGATGCAAGTAGTCCAGGAGGGCGAGGGGGTGAAGCTCCGGGGCATGATGGTGGATATTACGAATCACAAGATGGTGGAAGAGACTTTAAATGAGGAGAGAAATTTTATTCAAGCGGTGCTCGATACGGCAAGCGCGTTGGTGGTGGTGCTGGATCCCAGCGGGAAAATCATGCGCGCAAATCCCACCTGTGAAGAAATCACCGGCTACAAGGCCGAGCAGGTTAAAGGGAAATTTTTTTGGGATTTATTCTCGGTTCCCGAAAAATCAGAATCCAACAAGGTGATTTTCAACCGGTTAATCGCCGGGCAATTTCCAATCAGTTCGGAGAGTGAATGGTATGACCCCGGAAAAAACCATCATGTGGTGGCCTGGTCCAGTACGGCGCTGCTCAATAAGGAAAACGAGATTCTTCATGTGATTGCCACCGGGTTTGAAATCACCAAGCGCAAAGAAATTGAGCAAAGATTGAAAGAAGCGATAGAAAATTTGGAGCACACCAATCGAGACTTAGATAAATCCACACGTGATTTGCGCTCCGCCAACGATCGACTCAAAAAACTGGACGGGCTCAAATCTCACTTTATATCCGCCGCTTCCCACGAACTCAAAACTCCCTTAACTTCCATTCAGGGATATGTGGAGGCTGTTTTAGAAGAAGAAGCCGGCCCTTTAAATGAACAGCAAAAGGAATTTTTGCTCTCTGTCAATCAGGCCACCGACCGCCTGCACCGTCTTTTAGTTGAGCTGCTCGACATTTCTAAAATTGAATCCGGCCAGGTGAAGATGAAAAAAGACTGGACGGATATGAGGAATTTGCTCAAAGAAGAGATCGTATTTTTCAAAGCCGGAGCGGAAGAAAAACAATTGGGGCTGGATTTGGAAACGGAAGGCAATTTGAGAGAAATTTATTGCGATGCGGACAAAATCAAGGAAGTGCTGGATAATTTAATCAGCAATGCGGTGAAATATTCTCATGCAGGCAGCGGCCGGGTTAAAATCTCGGCCCGAAATGACGAAAAGGGAATTCGCATCGATGTCGAGGATAACGGCATTGGCATTAAAGCCAAAGATCTGCCCAAAGTGTTTGAGCCGTTTCCTTCCATAGAAAGGCAAGATCTAGAGGATGAGGAGAGTACGGGACTGGGCCTTGCCTTAGCTAAAAAAATTGTGGAGGCCCATGACGGCGAAATTAAAGTTCGAAGCGTTGAACGGCAAGGCTCGGTATTTACCGTATTCTTGCCTGCCAGCGTTGCCGCCGAGACCGCGCCCGCCGCAGCGGCCAAATTGGCAAATAACATGAAAACTTCCCTATGAATAAAAATATCTTGATTGTAGACGATGACAAAAAAATCGCCGCATTGATTGATTTTCGCCTCAAAAAGAGAGGGTATAACACAGAAAGTGTTTTCTGCGGGGAGGAGGCAATTCATTATGTCCGTGAAGAACGCCCGGTGCTCGTTCTTCTGGATATACGGCTTCCCGATAAGGACGGCATTGAAGTGTTAAAAGAGATCCGGAAAATTGATCCCCAGCTCAACGTGATTATGATTAGTGCCCACGCGGAGATTAAACACGCTGTGGAGTGCATGAAGTATGGCGCTTACGATTTTTTGGAAAAGCCGTTTAATTTCCCGGAAATGGACGCCAAAATCCAGCGGATATTCCGGGAAATGAATTTGGAAGAGGAAGTGTCTCATCTGAGAAAAGAATTGGGTGAAAAATATCAATTCAAAAACTTATTGGGCCGAAGCCCGGCGATGAAAAAGATTTTTGAGAGCATTGACATTGCGGCAAAAAGCGATGTGAACGTGCTTTTGGAAGGAGAAAGCGGTACGGGAAAAGAACTGGCGGCTCGAGCCATTCATTTCAACGGGACGAAGAAAAATGCGCCTTTCATTGCCGTCAATTGCGGAGCGATTCCCGAGAATTTGCTGGAAAGCGAATTATTCGGGTATGAAAAAGGCGCTTTCACCGGCGCGGCAGGCCGTAAAATCGGAAAATTTGAGCAGGCGCAGGACGGCACTGTATTTTTGGATGAAATGGCGGATTTGTCTCCGGCCTTGCAGGTCAAGTTGCTGCGGGTTCTCCAGGAGCGCGAAATAGAGCGGGTGGGGGGAACCGAACTGATTGCGATTCGCGCGCGATTTATTGCGGCCACCAATCAGGATTTAAAAAAATTGGTTCGTGAAAGCAAATTTCGCGAAGATCTTTATTTTCGCATCCATGTGTTTCCCATCCGCATTCCTTCCTTGCGTGAACGGAAGGAAGATATCCCTCTGATGATTAAGCATTTCATCAAAAAGCACGGAGGCGGCAAGCGCATGATTACTTTCTCCAATGACGCGCTCAACATGCTGGTCGAGTATTCCTGGCCGGGGAATGTCCGTGAACTTGAAAATGCCGTGGAGCGGTTGCTTCTGACCCATTCGGATGACAAGGAAATTACCGGCGAGACGCTTCTTTCTATAGATTTGTTGAACTCCTTGACACCTTCCTCCTTTTTGGACCGCTGCGCGCCGGGCGACTTGGTGGATAAAAGAAAAGCCATTGAACATGCCGAGCGAAAGCTTTTAGAGAACGCCTTAAAGGATGCAGGCGGCAATATTACGAAGGCTTGCAAGATTTTAGAAATAAGCCGTGATACATTTTACAGAAAAATGAAAAAGTACGTTCCTGTGTAAGCAACAGGGAAAAGGGGCGGTCCTCCTTGGGGGCAGTCCCAAGAGCTAAGAAGCTCCCAACAAATTTGCGTGACGAATGCCGTTGAGTATGAATTGAATCGCGATGGTTGCCAGGAGTAACCCCATAAGCCGCATAATCACTTTCATGGAAATTACGCCGAGCAGGTAGGAATGAACCGCGGCAATTCTCAGCACAACGAAAGTCAGAAAACACACCAAGAAGATAGCACCTAAAAGAATCAATTGTTGGTGGATGCCGGCCGCCTTGCTGGCCAGAAGAACCACGGTGGTGATGGCTCCCGGTCCGGCAAGCATGGGAACAGCCAAGGGGGTGACGGCCACTTCTTCTTTACGGATTCCCTCCGCCTCTTCTTCTTTTGTTTCCTTTACAGCCGTTTTTCTCGCCTGAAGCATGTCCAGGGCAATTAAAAGAAGCACAATGCCGCCTGCAATCTCGAACGCCGGAAGGGTGACTCCAAAAATTCTAAAAACCCATTGTCCGGTGAAAGCGCAGACCATCAAAATAATGAATGCTGTGATGGAAGCCAGGATGGCTGTTCGAACGCGCTCTTTTTGTGAATTTCCTTCCGTGATCACCAAAAATGTGGGAATCAAGCCGATAGGATCCACAATCACAAAAAGAGAAGCGAATGAAAGTATGGTGAAATCGATTAAGTTCATATTT
>JACQQR010000012.1 GCA_016206875.1 Candidatus Omnitrophota bacterium | reverse complement strand
TGACAAGTGTAATGAGATAAGAAATAGCGCAAATGAAAAAGGTCAAAAGAATTCCGGCGAGGCGCAAATGCCCGGGAAACAAACGGCGAAGAATTGCTTCCCCTTTCTCAATCAGCCATCCAATAGCGCGTACGGGATGCAGCCAGTTCTCAGGATCTCCTGCAACTAAATCAAGAAAAAATGCTAAAACAAGTTTCATGGGAAGATCAAAGGTAACCATTCAGAGTAGGTGTCATTCCGGCGAAGGCCGGAATCTTTCCGCCTTCGGCGGAAAAACAAAAAACAAGATGCCAGCCTACGCTGGCATGACACCTGCCCTGAATGGTTACGATCAAAGTGAGAGAGAAGACAGTAGTTTTTCATTTTCCTCCCGGGTACGCACGCTCACGCGGAAATATCGGGCTCCCAGTCCTTCAAAATTATGGCAGGGGCGGATGAAAATGCCTTCTTCCCCCAGCCGGTGAAAAAGCTCCGGGGCGTCGAGCTTGGGAAGAGGCGGCTCTACAATTTCGCAAAGCAAAAAATTCGCCGCGGACGGAAACACGCGGAGCCATCCGGTTTCCGTAAGTTTAGCGGAAAGCCATCCGCGCTCTTCTTCTATAAATTTCCGGCTGTGCTCGGGAAACCGGTTGTCTTGGAGCGCATATATCATCGCCTCTTGCGCCAATATGTTTACACTCCACGTCATCTGGCATTGTTTCAAACGCGCCGCAATTTCCGGATGAGCGGCCAAATAGCCCAACCGCAGGCCGGGAATGGCAAAAAACTTTGTGGCCGAGCGGATCACAATTAGGCGCTCACAAGAGGCGGCCTCACGAATGTACGAATGTTCTGAGCCGGCAAACTCGATGAAGGCCTCATCAATCACCAACCAGCGGCAAGCCTCAAGCAGATGCTTCACCTCTTGGGCATCCAGCAAATTTCCTTTTGGATTTCCGGGATGCGCGGCAAAAATTAAATCGGCCTCCCCCTCCCGGCCTTCCTCTCCCTCTCCCCATCCCCCAATTATTTTTGCTCCATGTTGCGCGGCAAGTTTGGCATATTCAGAAAAAGCGGGCTCGACAATGCGCACCGTTTTCGGCTGAAGCGCGCGCAGCGTCACATCGAGCATTTCCATCGAGCCGTTGCCTGCCAGAAGACATTCGCCAGGCACTTCCGTATAACGGGAAAGGGCGGCGATCAATTTCTCGCACTGGGCATCAGGATACCGGCGAATAGCGGACATTTTTCCCGAAAGAAATTCCGCCAGGCCCGCAGGCGGCCCCAGAGGGTTGATGCTGGCGCTAAAATCAAGGGCGCGCCCGGGTGAAATTTGAAAATGCTCGCACCATCTTTCTATATCTCCGCCGTGGCGAAGCGCCGGTGAGGCCAGTGAGATACAATCAGTTTTTGTGGAAGACATATTCTTCTATGGGCCGGTTGGAGATGAGATGCTCTTGAATAATGCGATCCAGTTTTTCCTGAGTAATATGGTGATACCAAACACCTTCCGGATAGACGACAAGAAGCGGCCCGCTTTCGCAAATGCCGAAGCAGTGGCATTGGCTGCGCATCACGCCTCCTTCCACCCCGCTCAGCCCCAAATCCTTCAGCCTTTGTTTGAGATAAGCGTAGAGCGGCGGCGCTTGGTCAGGAGCGCACCGGGGCCCCGTGCACACAAGCACATGTTTTTTATATTGGAGAAGTTGAGGAAGACACGGCTGCTGCATCAGGCTTTTCCTTTCGCTGAGCCAAATAAGCGTTTGAGAAAAAAGCTGGGATGTACAGCCAGAAGCGGCACCACCACATCGCTGACCAAACAAGGAATAAAAATGGAAATAAAAAGAATGACCAGCACGCCTATAACTTCATGCGCAAGAAAAGAGTGAGAAAAAGAAAATAAATAAATTCCCGAGGCGGCGGCAGAAACGGAAATGTGCAACAAATGATTCCATTTGGAGCAGTGCTCAAATCCCCTGAGCCAAACAAGCCCCACATTAGTTCCCGCCAGCGCCACCAGGGCCACCCAAAGCGGATGCTCAGCCAGGCATAGATGAAACACAGGCTCTTTTCCCATCCAAAGAGCCCCCCAGTACGGAATCACGGTGTCCGAAATGGAACAGAGCACCACCGAGCTGAGCATGCCCACAATGACAGAGCGCGCGTAACTGGATTCATAAAAAGTCATGAGCGCAGCGGCGGCGGCGGCGCTTAAAAAAATATGAATGAAATGCGTAAAATGAAATGCCCCTTCCGATAAAATGACGCGCATCCACCCAGAGCCTAAGGCCACAACCACCAATCCGAATACAAGACCGGCAACGGTGAAAGGCAAATGCCCCAGAATTTCCATTTTTAAAATGGGCATAACGTCCCGGCTCTCGTCGTGATGCTCGTGGCAATGATGATTATCGTTAATAATGCGTGACATAATAGAATGTTGTCATGCTGAGCGCAGCGAAGCATCTACTTTGCAAATCGTAAAAGAAGTTTGCTCTTCGCTTCGCAAATATTGAGTCTCAGGCAACCTAGCTTCTTCCCCTTCGCTACGCTCAGGGTCAGAATGACAATCTCTCCTCACTCCCCCAAATACGCTTTTCTCACCAAGTCGGAATTCAAGAGCTCGCTGGATTTTCCCTTCATGAGCACCGACCCGGTTTCAAGCACATAGGCATCCTGCGCGGTTTCCAGCGCCAGCATGGCGTTCTGCTCTACTAATAGAAGCGTGGTGCCCGATTGATTGATTGCGACCAAATGCTTGAAAATATCCGAAACCACTTTAGGGGCTAATCCCAGCGAAGGTTCGTCTAAGAGAATCATTTCGGGGATGCTCATCAATCCGCGCGCAATCGCCAGCATTTGCTGCTCGCCCCCGGAAAGCAGGCCTGAGGGCTGCGCCAGGCGTTCCCGCAAAATCGGAAAGAAGTCTAGCAAACTTTCGAAAGTTTTGGCCACTTTTTTCTTGTCGCGCGCGCGGTAGGCGCCCAACTCGAAATTCTCGCGCACGGTGAGCTTGGAGAAAATTCTTCGCCCTTCGGGAATATGGCAAAGCCCGCGCCGGACAATTTCATCGGCACGCACGCCTGTGAGTGATTTCCCCTTAAAGCGAATTTCCCCGCTTCGAAGCGGGATCAGCCCCGAGATGGCCGATAGCAACGTGGTTTTTCCGGCCCCATTGGCGCCAATCACCGTGGCAATTTCGCCTTCTCTGACACGAAGCGAAATGCCGTGCAGCACCTCAATATTTCCGTATCCGGCTTTTACATTTTCAAGTGTGAGCATAGAGATGTTTCTTTAATATCTAATACGCTGTTCGACAAATTCGTTGGGGGTTTTGTCATTCCCGCGAAAGCGGGAATCCAGCGACTTGGTTTTTCAGACAATGCCAAAGTCGCTGGACCCCCGCTTTCGCGGGGGTGACAACACACGCCAGAAAATTCGCAGCTACGTTCATACATCCCTGTTTCTCCTACCCCGCTAAGGGATTACCCTACTTCCCCAAGTATGCCTCGATGACTTTGGGGTTGGATTGGATTTGCGAAGGCGTGCCCTCGGCGATTTTTTCGCCGTGGTCCAAGACGACCACTTTATCGGAAAGCGGCATGATGACTTTCATGTCGTGCTCCACAATTAAAATGGAGATGCCCTGCTTGCGGATTTCACCGATATGCCCGAGGAGCTCCTTTTTCTCGTGGGGATTCATGCCGGCCGCCGGCTCGTCGAGCAAAAGCAGTTTGGGGTCCGAGGCCATGGCGCGCGCCAGCTCCAGCCTGCGCTGCGAGCCGTAGGGAATGGACGAGGCAAGGGCATCACCGTAGCTATCAATGCCGAAAAACTTGAGAAGTTCATGCGCGCGGTGAATCACTTTTTCTTCCGACGCCCGGAAATGCTTGTAGGCGCCCACCATCACGTTCTCCAGCGCCGTCATGTTCACAAAAAGCCGGATATTCTGAAAGGTGCGCGCAATGCCGCGCCAGGAAATCAAGTGCGAAGGAAAATGCGTGATATTTTGCTCATACTCGCCGAAAAAAATGCGGCCGGCGTCAGGCGCGTACATGCCGGTGATGCAATTGAAAAACGTGGTCTTCCCCGCGCCGTTGGGGCCGATCAGGCCCACGATTTCCCCGCGCGCAACGGAGAAGGAAATATCTTGTATGGCTTTCAAGCCGCCGAAACTTTTGCTTACATGTTCGATGCGAAGAAGGCTCATAAGTACTCCAAAAAAATGTGAAGCGTCATCCGTGAAGCGTGAAGCGAAACAATCTTTTAATTTGCGCTTCACGCTTCACTAGTACGCTGTTTCCTAAGTTCGTATAGGGTTTAAATACTTTAACTCGCGGCCCCTCTCCCTTTTAAGGGAGAGGGGAAGGGGTGAGGGTTTGGAATTTCGTGCCCTCTTCGCCACCCACCCTCACCCTTGATCCCTCTCCCTCCGGTGGAGGGAGAGGGGCCGCCTGTTAGATCATATTTTTCCTTTAACCCTATACGAACTTAGGAAACAGCGTAGTAG
>JACQQR010000051.1 GCA_016206875.1 Candidatus Omnitrophota bacterium | reverse complement strand
GGGCGGACTCGCCGTCAGGCGAGCCAGGGTGAGGGTGTAGCCCGAAACCCTCACCCTGCTTGCCTTGCGGCAAGTCTGCCCTCTCCCTTTCTCGCCTCCGGCGGAAGGGAGAGGGGCAATTGCTTTCCACTGTCTTTTTTGGACACATCCGAGTTTAGCTCTTTAAAGCGATTCTGTTTTTGTTTGTCATTCCCCCGCGGAGGCGGGAATCCAGCGACTTTTTCGTTATGCCAAAGGCAACGTCACTGGACCCCCGCTTTTCCGCCGAAAGACGGATCCGTCCAACGCTGTTTGGCGGACGCGGGGGTGACAGAGCAGCTACGGTCATGCACTCACTTTTAAACCTTCCGGTATCGCGTGCTGCGGCCAAGCCCGATTCGTTCAATTTTCTTGAATTGCAAAAGCCGCGTAAGGATCTGATGAATGGTTGGACGGGCAATCTTGAGCTTTGTTGAAAGTTCTCCCGGTGTCGCCTCATCAACGGTCTGGAGATATGTCAGCACCTGAAGTTGTTTTGGCGAAAAGAGCTTCTCAACAGCTTCTTTGGATAAAAGGGCTACAGCTCTTTTGGATTGTTCCAGAATCATGGAAAGAAAAAACTCAAGCCAGGGCAAAATATTCTCTTCCTCCGTTTTGAGCGTCTTCTGGCTTTTTCGAAGCGCCATGTAATAACCCGTTTTATTATCTTCGATGAGTTTCTCGTGGGAAACATAGGGCATATACAGATATCCGCTTTGAAGCAGAAGAAGATTGGTGAGAACACGTGAAATCCGTCCGTTACCGTCCTGAAAAGGGTGTATCAGAAGAAACTCCACAAGAAAATTTCCTGCCACAAGAAGCGGATGAATTGTCCCTGTCCCCAGGGTCTCCCGGGTCCATTCCACCAGTTCCTGCATTTCCTTCGGCGTGAGATAAGCAGGCGTGGTATCAAAGAGAACGGCTACGGATTTGCCCTCCGTATCGACCATATGCACTTTATTTTCCGTCTTCTTATATTCCCCCAGGTGCCCCTTGTCCTTCTCCACATATTTTAAAAGCTCTTTGTGCAGATGCTTGATTGTGCCCTCGGAAAACCGGATGCGTTTCCAGGATTCAAACACGTTTTGGAGCAATTCGTAATAACCCTGCACTTCCTGCTTGTCACGGTCCCGAAACCTCTGGACGGAAATGCCCCGCATCAGTTTCTCCACATCCGCATCCGAAAGCCCCGCCCCTTCAATGCGGGTCGATGCGCCGGTTGATGTGATCAGCACCGATTGTTTTAAACGTCCCAAGACTTGTGGGTGCAAATGAAGTCCGCCGGTCCACTGCCCCTTGAGTTCGTCAATGTGAGCGATTTGGGTCCACAGTTGCCCCGGGATCTGTTCGAGCCGCGTGTTAAATCTCTGGAATGGCATAAGCCCTCCTCTTATGTTTCAACTATATGAGATTATATATGATTACATCTGGTAGGCAAGCCGCATTTTTCGTAAGAGTTGAGCCCGATTGAGTTTCGCGGATCCGCCAACGCTTTATGGTGGAAAGAGCAAGCATCGTTAACGGCGGGCGGCTTCTTCTTTGAGGATGTCTGATACTTCCGGATCTGTGATTTGATCGAATGAGAAATAAAACTGGCCGATGCTGTAAAATTCCCCGGGCGAGCGCAGGCAAATCACTTCGTCGGCGTAGCGGGCCAAATCTTCTACCGTATCTTGTGGAGCTACCGGTAAGGCGCAGATCAATTCATTGGGACGCTCTTTGGAGACAGCCCAAAGCGCCGCCTTCATCGTAAGCCCGCGGGCTGCCCCGTCATCGGTTACGATAACAATGCGATCTTTTAAAGGAATTCTAGGCAGGATGTTGCGGTAAAATTTCGCGCGCTTTTTGATTAAATCCAATTGGGCTTGCTTTTCTTCTTCAATATGCTTTTGATATTCATGATCCCGCGAGAAGCGCTCTAAAAATTCTTCGTCTAAAAAAAACTTGCCCCCTTCTACTACGGCTCCAACAGCCAGTTCCGGATTAAAAGGAGCCCCTAATTTATGAGCTAGAATTAAATCCATTTCTCCCTCAAGCGCACGGCCTATCTTGCGGGCTATGACCAAGCCGCCGCGAGGAATTCCCAATATAACCGGACGGCGCTTGCTATATTTTTCTAGCTCATGGGCAAGCAAAGCCCCGGCCTCTTTTCTATCCGCAAAAGCTGTTCCCAAACTGGAAAGAATTGTAATCGTGCTCATATCTAAACCGCCCTCAAGTGAATTATACACCCACAAGAGGTCTTTGGAACTGACTCCTAAGATGCTTTTCTCCAGGCATGACGCGCCACCTCCTCGTGGGATGAAGCCTCGTGATAACGGTTGGCAACCGCTGTCCAATCCACAGCATTAAAAAATGCCTCCAAATAGGCCTTCCGGTTTGTCCCATAATCCAACATCATGGCATGCTCCCATAAATCAAGGACAAGAATGGGCACCATCCCCGCAACATTTCCGATATGATGCTCTTCTATCCAGATATTGAAAAAATATTCCTGCTCCGGATCATAAACGAGCGCTTCCCACCCGATGCCTCGCATGACCGCCACCGCTTCGAAACTTTTTTTCCATTTTTCAAAATTTCCGAATTGCAGCGCTATTTTTTTAAAAAACTTCGAACTTCTGTCTAAGTCTTGAGCGCCGCGCCCTTGCAAGTTTTCAAAATAATACTCATGGAGCTTGATTCCGTTCAGTTCAAAACCAAGACGCCGTTTGATTTCGGAAAATTCAATTCCGGTTTTATTTTGATTCAGCAAATCATCCAGCGTTTGCATCATTCCATTCGCATTTTTCACATAGCCCTCATACAAAGAAAAGTGATTGCCGAGCATCACATCACTAAATCCTTCCATACCCAACAGATGATTATAGTTTCGTGTCTGATATCGCATAGTCTAATCCCCCTTTGAATAACATGGACGCATCAACTTTTGTGCCATAAGTAAACAGAGTTTTTGTAAGTTGTCATTCCCGCGAAAGCGGGAATCCAGCGACTTTGATCTTCAGACAATGCTAAAGTCACTGGATTCCCGCTTTCGCGGGAATGACAGGCAATCACTGAATTCCTTGTAACATAAGCACTTAGGTCGTTTTGTAAAGATTCAGGTGTAATTCTAAGCCGCGGCAGCGATGTGGGAAGAAGCCGAAAGGGCGTCTTCGACCGATTGAAGAAGAGATTGGATCATGGATCGAGCAGTTTCAGAAGAGGTGTTTAACCGGTAGACGTTGGGTGCTAAGGGGACAAATAACTGGCGGCCCTCGCGGCTCTGGAAATCGTGAATCCATGAGGCGGCCCATAAAACCGGCCACGTTTCACCCGGCCCTAGAACAACGCGCGAAGCGCCGGGAATTAATTTTTGAATTCCGCCGGCCGCTTTAGATTCCTGACTTGCCAAAATGACAGCAGACTGGATTCGTTTCATCTCCGCTGAATTGATATTCAATACAGCTACTTTTCCGGAAAAGCCGCTTAACATCGGCTTCGGAAAATCACGCATCAACTGCTGAAGCAAAGTCCTTACTTTTTCTTTCACTTCGCGGCCAAAGCGGGCTTGCTCCATCCGGCCTCGTATGCCGTCATGAACGGGAACAATTCTTAACCGGGCGGCCCCTAACTGAATCATGCCGGCAGTCTCATTGAGTATCATTTCCAGTTCCAATGGATTCGACACCAAAATCACCAAGGTCCGAGAAGCGGCAAATTTCAATTGAGCGCCTCCCAGCGAAGAGGCCTCCGCCCTGGAAACAATGGCTTCTCGTGCTTCCTTCATTAAGGCAAATATTTGAGGATAACCATCGTTCAACTCGTTAGAAATGAAATACTCAAGCACCGGAAGAGCCTCTCTTTCGTCTTGAAACTCGCCGTCTCGCAGAAACTCTAAATACATAATGCAATCGGATTCACGTATTTTGACCAAAATGGCGTTTTTTAAATCCAGCCATTCTTTGACGCTGGAATTTTCTATACGTCTTTCCAAGTTTCGAATTATATATTCTAAGTCATCTAAACTTTTACCGAACAGATTAGGCGGACCATCGGTTACCAATTCCAACAAAACTAATAACGTGCTGAGCTTGGCCAATAAACGAGGATTCACTGGGTCAAGCGCATCCATGTATTCTAATAATCGAAAAGTTTGTGTGAATAAATGAGCCGGATCGATATTTGTGAAGTCGTCTACCTTTATCAAGTGCTCCACACTATTCATTTGCGCTTCCAGTTGCGCTTCGGCTCTGGCCAAATCAATTTCTTCACGAATTTCTTGAAAAGTTTTTTCTCCGGCTTCTTCTACTCTTGCTTCCTGAATGCCGCTTCGCTTGTCGTACAGGTGGGGTTTTTCTCCAACCTCCACTAAGTAATGATGCACCGGCTCCCACTTGTCCGACACCGGATCATATACTGAAACTTTGACTGCATCCTTGGCTTGGCCGTTTACTGTTTCCCCTACTAAAGTGCTGATCGGACTCGGGCGCCCCAACTCTCCTTTTTCGCTCCGCCGGTAGATCAAATCGCCTTCTTCATCCAAAAATTGAGTCACTCGAGTGAAATCACCAGACCGAAGCGCTTCGGCTGCTTTTTTTTGCTTGGACTCAGTAAATATTTTTCCGCTTACAGCGCCAAAATAACAAAGTCGTGTGTCATTAGGATTTCCCAACTCTCCCGGATTCACCACCACAAAATAGGAAACTCCTTTTGATTTTTCCAGCCGGAACAATCTTCCGATGTCAAACCGGTCTACAGACCAAACCGTGGGCAATTCTCCGATCCGGTTCTCGAAAATTAATTTTCTGATTTCACCGGGCTCGTAATTTTGAATATTCCCCGTCAATTCTTGATACGCCTTCCTGTCTTCTTCATTTTCCTCACGTCCCTCGGTGCGGAGCCGGTCAAACCAGCCAGTCCATTTTTCTAGAGACAGTTGCTCCTCGAGTTTCTCATCCTGCTTAAGCCTTGCCCAAAGCGCTGTGATCTCCTCGCGGCTGGCTCCCATTTCACGCACCACATCAGCCAATACGTGAATCACTCCGTACACTTGGGCCGTGAACGATTTTTCTTTGAGGGCCTGGGTCAATTTCATTTTGTAATGCATACCGGAAATGCGGTCTCCGTACACTTCGGCAATAGTCTCTTCGATTTTTGCCTGAACTTCTTTGGCGGCCTTTCCGGCGAGCCTCTTTGTAGAGCCTGATTTGGGGTTGACTCCCGCAAGTTCACCGGAAATTTCAAGCATTTCTTGGGGTGAAACCGCATTCCAGAAAGAAGAGGTGATGCCCAGCATGCGAAGCACATAATAATATTCACGGGGAAAAACCACGTTCAGCGTACGCGGCAGGCGATTGAGCCTGTCCATTAACTGTCTGGGGTCATCCAAGCCCGTGCTTAGCTCATTCCAAAGCGTATCGACAATCTCTTCTTCTTTTTCCGCCGTCCACGGAAGCGGCTTTCCTCTCTCCAGCGATTCTTTTCTTAAAATTTCAAGAAAAACGCGAATGGTTTCTTTGGCTTGAGCTTCATCCACTTTGCCAACACCATACCGGCGTTTCATGGCATCCAGCACTTCGCTCCAAGCGGCTGGGATTTCTTTGGGATGCAGCACACCTAAAATAATTCGCAGGATTTGCTGAAGCGCTTCTTGAATGGGGGGAGAAAGCCGTGTGCTCAGCCCCGCATCAATGATAGAAAGCTCGAGTTGCGTTCGGCCTTTGATTTTTCGCTCCCGGACCAGAATATTTCCCGGATGTAAATCCGCGTGAATCAAGCCGTATTCTCCGAATTGCTTCACGATTAACCTGACCAAAGTCTTCATAATGTTGTCACGCTTGATTGTTCCATCCGGGGATGACTCAATTTGCTTGAGATACAGATCCAACGTAATTCCGGGAGCCTGATCCATAAAGATAAACAATCCGCCATTTAGAGAAATAGGCTCCCCATCGACGGCTATCGGCTCATTCCAAATAGCGGGCATGCCCACCTGAATGCCATCTTCCGCCGAACCCGACTTCTGAAAGACTTGAATGTCCTGGCGCATCGCTTCTTGAAGGGAAACGGTACGGGTTAAATTAGTTTCGGCCAAGCTTTGAAAAATCAAATTGTCCATCAAATCCATTCCTAAAATTTTATTGCCGAATAAATGAGGCGCCTCTTGCATCACTTCAATCGTCCTGTGCACTACGTATAAATCTTCGGGTAAGGATTGAATGACATCCGGCTTCAGAAGCCCCACCACTCCCTTTCTCCCGTCCTGAAGCTCTACTTCATAAAACATCATGAATGAACCGGCGCCCATTTTCCGACCAATGTGCTTGATGATTTTGCGAGCCTTCTCTTTTCCAAATGTTTTCTCCGCCATTTCAAAAATAATTTCTTTGGATGGCCCTTCTACCCTGCTGGTTAAATCCATTAGGACAGCACGCATCGATTCAGGCAGAAAATCGGTTTGGGAAACCAAATATTGAGCAATTTTTACGCCTACAAAACCAAAGGCCTCAAAGAAGGTTTTGACCAATTCTTCAAAACTTCGGTTTTCCAGTTTTGCCAAAAGAAACACCGAAAGAATTTCGGCCGCCCGGTGCGGATCCATCACGGAGAGCATCGTGTCATAGACGGCCTTAAAAATTTGGCGGGTTTCGAGCGAAATCTCGCTTTCCTGAAAGATCATGGGGAATAGCTGATTCAAAAACTCACGGCGTGCTGCGGCATCTTCGGAGGTCAAAAATCCTTTTTTACCGGCCAAAAGTTCTTTCAAGAGAATTTGTTTGTCGCCTTGTGTTAATTTATTTTTCCAATCGCTTAATTGATCAGTTTCCCGAGACGTGAGTTTGCCCACACGCTTGAGAACATCCACCAAATAAGGCGGCTCTTTTCTTAAGTCGGCAATCCACAATACTAAATTCACCCGGTCAATACCGCGCACATTGGCATTGGCGAAAACCTCTTCCAGCCCGCCCATCAGCGCGGTGTGCATGGCCGCCTGATCCAAGGCCGAACTTTTCTTCTCTTCCGCACGAAATGCCTCGACCTGGTCAAAATCTTTCCAGGTGGAAAGCACGTCAAAGGTGGAGCCGGCGAGTTTCGTCCGCTCTTCCATCAAACTGCGAAATGCCTCCTCGCGGGACGGCGAACCCGGAGAATGGGTTTGGCGAAGCAAATCCAACTGTTTTCTCAAATCTTTTCGTAACGTGACGCTCCCCGCTCTCCTAACTCGATAGATTTCCCGGCCCAAAGCCCATTTATCCACTGTTTCTGATAATGCCTCAAAAACAGGGATAGCCAAATCTGACTTTAGAAATTTCGCGCGCGCGGCGGGTTTTTCCGGAGGAGGAATGATGTATTGATGAATGACCTGATCGCGATTGGCGCTGAAATACGGGAAATAATCCAAGATCAAGGCCAACCGCTGGGCAGGAGTCATGGCACGCCACATTTTTTTCCGTTGAGGTTTTTTTAAATGGTGTTCAAATACTTTTCCGGCAAACCAATCTACGGCTCCTTCGAAGGTGTAATAGCGGCTAGGGATGAGTTTTACAGATCTCCGATCTTCCCTTTCCATTTCCCTAGCGTCCGCCTCATACTCTTCTTCTAAAAGTTCTTGTCTTCTTTCTTCGTCTACATCCGCCCAATCCTCTTCACCTCCCTCTAATGGGCTTTCTTCTTCCGGTTCGTCTTCTGGTTCGTCTTCCGCTTCATCATCTTCATCCTCCTCTTCCTCACCTGCACGATATCGCGCCTGTAGATAAGCATCATCAGCATCTTCTGTTGTTGGATCGTCAGCTTGCGCATCTTGTATGGCTATCTCGCTTTGATAGGCATCATATTCATCTAGCTCGTCGCGAAACATGCCTTCCTGAGCCAGCAATTCATCCACACCCCAGTTCTTCAACTTTAAATAGAGGCGATAATCGTTGTAAATCTTCCAAACCAGGTTTTCATTCAATACATGGCCCATAAACACCATTTGCCCGAATCCTTTTTGTCGCATGGCTCCCGACAGCAGCACGGCGCCTTTGGGCCGGCGCAGGGATTTTAGAATTTGACGAACTTTCTCGTCTTTCTTCTTATCAATTCTTTCCATCGACCCAACTTCACCCAAATAAGCTGAAGAAACTAATGCCCCTGGCTTGAGTTCCATTTGAATCCAAGGCATTTTTTCCCACAGTTTGGAACCTGTACCTGGTAAATATCCAATCATGCGTGCTAAGTCGTGGCGTCTGGATTCAGCAGTGAAAAAGAAATAACGATTTTTTGCATCATAATCTTTCTCTCTCACTGTTGAAGCCAGACGGCCGATGGGAGATACCCCGGCTCCAAGCTCATCGCTATTGGATTGAATCAATTCTTCTTCATAAAACCCTTCTAGCCAGCTCATATCCAAATCATTCGTAATGGCATCCAACCGGTTAAAAAAATCCTCACCCGGCGTTGGCGGGCGGTATCCGTCTCTTGTACTATCGAACTCGTGCTCAGTGCCTAAAGGTATGGCGATGTCATCTGTCTTTTCTGAGCCAATTTGGTTATTTTGCCACTCTGCTTCCCATTTTTGATACACATCAAATTCCTGAGCTATTAGATACAAGAGAAGCTCATCGCGTAACGGAGACGGCTGGGGAAATAAAGTCAAAATCCATTTTCTCTTTTGCTGAAAATATGTTTCGAGTCCGGCTTTTGTTTCCTCAACGTTTTCTTTCTTTTTTAATGCCAGCCGCAAATCTCTTTCCTTGGCGGTGAGATTTTTCTGGAGTGCCAGATGAGCCAGAGGCACAAACCATTCTTCGAAGGCCGGATTGCCTTCCCTTTCGTCCGGCCAGGCCTCTTTTAATGCGCGTAGCCACTCTCTCAATGCTTGGGTCGTATTCAGCGTCTTGCTTTTTGAAGCCCATCTGGCCATGGCCTTTCCTATTACCCGCGCGATTACAGTCCAATCCTTCCTTCCCATTGTCTGATATAAGTCGACGGAAAACTGTATGGCCTCTTCGGGGCTTTTAAATTGAAACGCCTCCTCCTGGCTGTCGATTACATGGCCCAAAACAAAGCCTCGCGCGTTTAATGTCTCTCGTTCAAACATCTCCGATAAAAATGAAGGGTCTGCATAATCCTGCGATTTTGATGTTTCATCTTTTGCGTCATGAATCAAATCCTCCCAAGGAATTGCTGAATCTTTTACATTCAGGCGGATGGGTTTTAGTAATCGTGCCAGCATTAAATAGTCCGCTGATGTATTTTCGATAGAAGGGAGAGGCTTTGGCTTTTCAATCGAAAAAATATTTTCCAAAATCCAATCTTTCAACTGGGCTTCTTTCGTTTCTTCGGGGCTGAGTGGTTTTCCGGATTTAGATTCAAACCCAAAAAGTACGCGAGGCAAAGTTACCCATTGAATATCAGGAGCTTTCACACCGCGGGCCAAAGCGGCTAAAGAATAAAAAGGAGGCGGATTTTTTTGGTCGAGATACCAGGCGTAGCGGTAACGAATAAAAAATAAAATCCGCATTTGCTCTTCAAAAGTATCCGCTTCTCGGAATATCCGTTCTAGCTCGGACCAAGGGAAATTTGATTTTTGCGTAACATGTTCCGGATTAAACAATTCTTCAATGGCATAAATAGGTTTTTGCTGGGGGGAGGGGGCTAATTCACTTAATCCGTCATTGCGAAGAGACCCGCCATCACTGTCATTGCGAGGAGGCCGATAGGCCGACGAAGCAATCTCCAAATTTTCCTGGCTAGGAGATTGCTTCGTCCGGACTTCGTCCGTCCTCGCAATGACGGCTTGCAACCGTAAGCGCTTCACAGTTCCTTCCGCTCGAAAAAAACGGCGATAGCTGGAGGGGTGCGTATCGAAAATTCCCAGGCGAATATTAAATCCTCTTTGGCTCGCCAACGGCATATCCGCCTTCGACTTTTGCTCCTCTTTCTCTTTTTCCTCCCATTCTTGAAATAGCTTGAGCACCTCCAGTGCTTCATCCAAATTAAATCCGGCTTTGTCCATCCACTCCAGGGCCAGCGCATCGGCCTCCATTTCTTGATTTTGTCCGAATTGAAAGCGCTTCAGCCTATCTTTGGCCCTATGAATTCCGTGTTCCGCGGAAGAAATGCGCCGCGGGTCTTTTTGAAATTCCCAAGGCTTTTCTTTCACCTCGTCATAATGGCCTTTCACAAAATGCCCCAGCTCGTGGCCTAAAACAAATGCCACATGTCCCGGCTTTAGTGTTCCGTATTTTTTCTCCAAAGCCCGTAACAATCCCCCTTCCAGCCGGATATGATTTTTCTTCAGGCTTTTGTCATGAATAATGAAGGCATTTCCCACGTTCGATCGCGTCACTAGCAATTCAAAATTTTCCGGATCAAGCCCTGCTTGAGCCTGGATTTTTTTGAGAATAATCTCTGTCCAATCCACAAGCGCTCCCGGCTCTACCACCCTTCCCAATTCTCTTTCTTTTGCAACATCTTCCTCTAAAAAATCCTTCACAGTTTTTGTTTCGGCCTGAATATAAACCGCCTTGTCCTCTTTCCCGCCCCGCATGTCTACAAATTTCAGCCGTTCTTCTGCATCTTCATCTCCTAGAGGTTTAGGCCGTGGATTTTCTGAGTCCATCTGCTGCCATAACCGATGATCTTGATCTCCAAATAATTCTGCGATTTTCCGGTATTCCCAAGCCAAGCTAAATGGGGGCAGTTGGGAAACTTGATCTGTGCCCACCCGTATCGGATGAGGGATTTCTTCTTCCAAGACCTCCTGATCAGGGGTTACTTTCAATTTCCTAATACCTGTGCGGCGAGCCTGCGATGTTATTGCGCTTTTCTTGGACCGAATTTGTGCCCCAAGGGATTGGGCCCCGGCCTCGTTGCCTGCTATCGCTCGAGCGTTGCCGATTGCAGTTTGGAGAGAACAAGACCATTTTCCATTTTTGAGTTCCCAGCCCATCACACACAATTCAGGAGCCGGAACCATTCGCCCAAGGCCGGAAAAATCAGCGAGCTTTGGGGGAGGGGGAGCAAATTGACCTTGGAGAATCCGTTCGTGATAGCGGGCTTCTTCAGAACTATCGATGTTTGTAATAGAAGGAACAACGACTTCGTAACCGTACCCATTCTTTTGAAAAAGCTCAGTGATACCGGGTTTGTGAAAACCGCCCGCTACGAGAATAGCTGAACGGATATTTTTCGATTGCACCTCTCGATTCAGCCTTCGAAATAAAATCTCATCCCGCTTCAAAGCCAAATCATAAAAGCGGATTGCCGGCTCAAGCCATAATTCTATGGCTGTGGTTTCTTTCCAATCCGTTGGGATTTGCCCTCCCAATTTGCTGATTTCAGTTACGATTTGCTTGGTAGTGAGTGTGGCGCTTATAGCTAAAAACCGCCGGTATTGGGCGGGTGTTAATGCGGCATCAAACAGACTGTTGAGCAATTCTATTTTTTCTTGGAGCTCGAAAATAGTTTTTTGCTTCGGTGTTTTGAGTTCGCCTTGCAAAATTTCTTTTTCAAGCTTTTGAAAAACTTCCGCGCTTTTTATCTCTTGTACATTCTTCCCTGAATAAAGGCACAGGGCTTCCGCGTAACGCTCAAAACCAAATCCTTTTTGTTCGTAATGCCGCTTTAATTTCAATAAGCCGGAAAAATTTTTTGGAAAGCTGCTATTGAATAAAGTTTGAACGCTTCTATCCAGTTGATCTAATTGATTGTCTACTTCTCTGGGAATTTGAAGCAGTTCTTGATAGGCCGCGAGATGGCGGGCATAGGTGTCCATGTCATCCACACCCACATACTCAAAATTGTAATCGTGAAGAATATGACTGAAGCTCGCTCCTGAAATTCGTTGATCCTCTAGCCAGTCTCGGGCGGCTCGTGCTTTCCGCCCCTTCCGCCCGCCACCGAAAATCTCCCGGGTAAAATATTTTCCTTGATTGCCTTCTTTGAATACGGTTTGTACGCCTTTTTCTCGGATTAGATATTGGATGAGACCGGATATATTCTTTTGCGCCTGGAGGCTTGTATGCGCATCCAAGATAAAATAGATACGCGGTTTGCCCGCTTGGCCGGAAAAACTTTCTTGTATCTTTCCACCCGGCAATGTTCTTCCCTCGATGGCCTGGGCATCCGGAATTGAAGGGACATCAGCAATTCCAAACGGCACCGGAAACGCCAAAGACAAACTCAGAAAAAGCGCTACAATTTTTTGAAGCATGCAGACGGGTATCCTTTGTTTTTTAAGACTTTTATTAAGTATAGCTTTAAAGGAAAAAAATACAAGATCGCCAAGAAGATTGGACGTGTAAATGACGGAGCCGGCGGGGGTGCCTACCACTTCATACAGTTGTCATCCTGAGCGTAGCGAAGGATCT
>JACQQR010000003.1 GCA_016206875.1 Candidatus Omnitrophota bacterium | reverse complement strand
GGTCACCAAACCCGTCACCATTCAATATCCCAAACAGCCTACGCGTCCCTCGTCGGTGCATAAAGGCCGCATCCGTTTCGTGATTTTTCCGGCCACCGGAACGCACGATTGCATTGCCTGCCTCAAGTGCCAAAACATTTGCCCCTCCTATTGTTTTGAAATCAAAGGAGAAAAACCGGCGGGCGGGGGGCAGAAACGCCCTAATTTTTTCACGTACAATTTTTCCACTTGTTCGCTTTGCAGTTTATGTTTGGAAGTTTGCCCCACAAAAACACTGGAGCATTCTCCCGAATTTAATTTAGCCGGAAGCGAGAAAAGCTCTTATTTTTATGATTTTTTAAAAGATACGGAAGAGAGGAAGAACCAGGCCCATGCAGCCCTTCATCGCTGATTTCATCTTTTTTGTCTTTGCCGCAATCACGGTTTTAGGGGCTTTTATGGCCGTGGGCCTGAAGAATATTTTTCATAATGCGTTGGCACTGGCGCTTACGCTTTTGGGAACAGCCGGTATTTTCGTGTTTCTCTCGAGCGAATTTCTCGCGCTGATGCAAGTGCTGATTTATGCCGGAGCGATTTCCATCGCGATTATTTTTGCCATTATGCTTTCGCCGCCGCTTGCGCATAAGCCTGTGAAACGAAGCATGGGAAAAATTTTAATTTCGCTGGTCACAAGCGCGCTCATATTGTGCGCCCTCTCATACACGTTTATCAAAGCGCCTTGGCCGGTTTCCGCCGCTGGAGAAGGGGATTACTCCGTAGCGCATTTGGGCCAAGTGCTGGTCGAGCGCTACGCGTTTGCCTTTGAATTGATTTCCGTAGTGCTCTTGGTGGCGATTTTGGGAGCCATTGTGATTGCCAGAGAAGAGAAAAAAAACGAGGTTGTATGTTGATCAATCAGCTTGTGCCTTATTTGTTGCTTTCTGCCTTGCTGTTTTCCACGGGGCTGTTTGGCTTCCTGATGCGCCGTTCGCTCATTGCCATGCTCATCGCCGTGGAACTTATTTTGAATGCCGCGAATATTAATTTTTTGGCGTTCAACCGCTTTATGAATGCGGACAAATCCTTAGGCCAAATTTATTCTATTTTTGTCATCGGCCTGGCTGCCGCCGAAATTGCGATTGGCTTAAGTTTGGTGATTGCGGTGTACAGGAAATTCCGTTCGATTAACGTAGAAAAGTTAACCGAGCTCAAGGGTTAAGACGCCGGAGTAACTAGGATATTCGATGATGGATTTGAATCTTTTACACATCTCTGTTTGGGCGAATTTCGCCGCTTTTTTTCTGATTACCTTTCTTCCGAAAAATCGCGTGAAATTGCCGCCGGCCGTTGCGCTTTTATTTTCAGGCGCGGGGGCCGCGGCATCGGCCGTTCTTCTTGTGCGGCGTTTCGGCGGCGAGATGTTGGAATGGAAATTCCCTTGGCTTACTTGGAATTCTGCGCAAGTGAATCTGGGTTATTATCTGGATGATTTATCGCTCGTCATGCTCACTTCCGTGTGCCTCATCAGCTTTCTCATACAGCTTTATTCTGTTTGGTATATGAACGAAGATGCGGACAAAAAACGTTTTTTTGCCACGATCACATTTTTTACCTGGGCTATGATTTCTTTTGTGGTGTCAGTGAATTTGTTTGCAAGCTACTTATTTTGGGAACTGATCGGGCTGGCTTCCTATCTATTGATCGGCTTTTGGCACGAGCGCCCCGCGCCGCGCCGCGCGGCAATCAAAGCTTTTGTGATGACTCGTTTTGGCGATTTGGGTTTTCTGGCGGCCGTGATTCTTCTTATCTCGCATGTGCACAATCTCGACATCCCGTTTTTGAATAGCCAGGCCGCGGCGCTTTTGGGCCCCGGGGAGCTTTTGCTTGTGATTGTGCTTTTATTTTTTGGCGTGATGGGCAAATCCGCGCAGTTTCCGCTTCACACGTGGCTGCCGGACGCCATGGAAGGCCCCACGCCGGTGAGCGCGCTCATCCATTCGGCCACGATGGTGGCGGCCGGTGTGTACTTGCTCGTTCGTTTGTTTCCCATGATCGAAGTGTCGCAAGGAGGCATGCATTACATTTTATTTATCGGGGCATTTACTTCGGTTTTGGCCGCGTGCCTGGCGCTCACCGAGTGCGATATGAAACGTATTTTGGCCTATTCCACGGTCAGCCAGCTTGGATTTATGGTCATGGCTGTGGGGTCAGGCACCTGGCATGGCGGCATGTTTCATTTAATTACGCATGCATTTTTCAAATCGATGCTTTTTTTACTTTCCGGCTATTTCATTTTTGTGGCGCATCACTCCAACAGTATTTTCGATATGGCCGCATTGCCGCTCAAAGAAAAATCGAAATGGATGCTGGTTCTTTTGTGGATAGGTGCCTTGGCGCTTTCCGGCCTTTTTCCCTTCTCGGGATTTATGAGCAAAGAAAGCATCTTCGGCTATCTCTTGGAAACCCGTCAATACCCCGTGTACGGTATTGCGCTCTTCATCAGTTTTCTTACGGCTTACTACACCACACGTATGGCGTTCATTGTTTCGAAAAATGGCTCAGGCCCGGGTGCAGGGGATAAAAGGGACAGTCCCTTGAGGGGACAGTCCCTTGAGCTCAGAGTGGCGCTCAATCTTCCGGTGACTGTTCTCGGCATATTGACAGTAGCGGGCGTGTGGGTATTTTTGCCGTGGCATAAAGAGTTTTTCCATATTCACACCGACTGGCATGCCCGAGAGTGGATGAATTTGGGCGTAACTTCTGCTCTGGTGCTGGCTGGCATAGGCACAAGCTTCTTTTATTTTGGCCGCAAGAGTTTTTCAGAAAAGGGATGGCCCGCGCTCATCCCGGGCCTGGACTTTTTAATTTCCAAGAAATTTTTTATGGATGATTTTTGGAACGCTGTGATGGAAAAAATTGTGAAAGGTTTTTCGCGCCTCAGTGTGTGGAGCGATGCCCATATTATTAATGCCGCAGTAAACCATGTGGGGCTCGCGTGCGTCCGCAGCGGGCGAGCGGTGGCCGAGCTCCAGGCGGGCGAAGTGCAGCGTTATATTCTGGTGGCACTATTAGTAATTGTTTCAATTATATTTTATTTGTTAACGAGATAATTTTTATGTCATTCCCGCGCAAGCGGGAATCTAGGATAATTGCCAACTCGAGTTGCATTTACCCCTGGTTCCCGGCTCGGAGGCCGGGATGACAAGGAAGAAATAGATGATTCTCAGTACAATTTTATTTGCGCCGATTGTGGCCATGATTTGGGTCATGTGTATTCATTCGCCGCGTCTCATACGGACTATTTCTTTAGCCGGAAGCCTTGTATCTTTCGCGCTTTCAGCTTATTTGGTTCTCCGTTTTGATTATCAACATCCCGGCTTTCAGTGGACGGAACAGTTGTTTGAGCTTCCCGGCTGGGGCATTCAATTTTTGCTTTCCGTCGATGGGCTCAGCATTCCTCTTTTGCTTCTTACCTCCATCATCATCACTTCCGGAATTCTAGTATCGGGGCGTCTTGAAGTGCGCGTGAAAGAATATTTTGCGTTGCTGCTCTTTTTGGTGTCCGGAGCGTACGGCGTGCTTCTTTGTATGGACATGTTTTTCTTTTTCCTTTTTTACGAGGTGGCCGTGATTCCTATGTTTTTGCTGGTGAATGTTTGGGGCTCGGGAAACAAAGAGTACGCCGCCAATAAATTAACGCTCTACCTTCTGGCCGGTTCGGCGCTCGTATTTTTTGGATTCTTGCTTCTTTATTTTCAATCGGGTTTGTACACGTTTGATCTCGGGGCCATGCTGGAACTGGCCGGCTTTACGCATGAAACCGAGCGCTGGATGTTTCTTCTTTTCTTTTTAGGTTTTGGCACCTTGGCCGCCACGTGGCCGTTTCATACTTGGTCGCCCGACGGCTATGCCTCGGCGCCCACGGCGGCCAGTATGCTGCATGCCGCGGTACTTAAAACATTAGGCGGCTATGGCATATTACGCGTGGCCGTGCCGCTTTTTCCTCAAGGAGCCCGGGACTGGCAATGGCTGATGCTTACTTTAGGCGCTATTAACATTGTGTATGCGGCCTGTTGCGTGATCGCGCAAAAAGATCTGAAATATATTGTGGGCTATTCTTGCGTTTCGCATATGGGCCTTGTGATGCTTGGTATCGGAACGCTGAGCGAGACCGGCGTAAACGGCGCTATGTTCCAAATGTTTTCGCACGGAGTGATGGTAGCGCTTTTATTTGCCTGCGTGGGCTATATTTACGACACCAAACACACGCGCAATATTGAAGAGCTGGGCGGGCTGCTCGGCGAAATGCCGCGTGCCTCTATCTTTTTTATTCTTGCCGGTTTGACGGCCCTTGGACTTCCGGGACTATCCGGATTTGTGGCGGAGTTTCTCGTCATTTATTCTGCATTCACCGTTTCACCGCTCGCCGGTACTCTAGCTCTTTTAGGGCTTGTGCTTTCCGCCATTTATGTGCTGCGTGTATTCAAGCGCGCGTTCTGGGGTGTTCCGCTGGCCGGCAAAGCGGCGATGGCTGCTCAGGGTCATGAATCATTAGACATGAATTGGAAAATGGTGATTCCTTGCGTTCTCTTGTGTTTATTTCTTGTTGTACTGGGCGTATATCCCAAAATGTTCATTGATTATGTGGGGCCAACCAGTACGGAATTGCTGAAAAACTTGTCATTCTGAGTAAGAGACTTTATTGTCATCCGGTGCCAGCCTCGGCTGGTCCGCCGCGGCGGAAAGGCCGGAATGACAAAATAATCGGCAGTGACATCAAAGTCGGAGATTGCTTTTATGTGGTTTTACTCAATTGAAACCATTCTTTGTGCGGCTGCGCTTTTCTTCTTTTTTTGGAGCTTGAAGAAAAGGGAGAATACGCGCGCGTTGGAGAGCCTGGCTTCGTTCTGGGGGGCTCTCGCGCTGGCCGGCGCCGTGTTCTCTCTCGGTTTGCGCGGGGTTTTTTTTAACGGTTCTTACCAAATGGACGGTTTTTCGCAATTTGTAAAGCTTGTGCTTGCGGCCGGTTTTTTTATCGCGCTTGTGATTTCTAAAAATCTTGAGGATATCGAGGAAAAAATCCGCCCTGAATATTATTTATTTCTCACTACGGCCTCACTCGGCATGGTCGCCATGGTGAGCGCCGGTGACTTAATCACGTTGTACACCTCACTCGAACTTTCCTCTTATTCGCTGTATATTTTGATTCCGCTTAGGAAAAAAGACAGTGCCAGCGTGGAAGCGTCCATGAAATATTTGCTTACGGGCGTGGCGGCCTCGGGCGTGATGATTTATGGATTCAGCCTGCTCTTTGGCCTGACGCAAACCGCCGATTTGACGGGGATTGCCATGAAGCTTCCCGAGTTGGTCCGCCTGCATGTATTTTGGGTGGCATTTTTTCTTTCCCTTGCAGGATTTTTGTTTAAGCTATCGCTTTTTCCGCTTCACGCCTGGGCGCCTGATGTGTATGAAGGGGGCAACACGCAAATCGTAGGCTTTATCTCTACCGTTTCAAAAATGGCAGGCCTTGCCGTATTGATTCGTTTGGTCATGCTCCTGGGCCCCGATCAAAAATTACTGGAAGGCATCTGGATTGTTATCGCACTGGTGTCGATGACACTCGGCAACCTAGCCGCCTTGGTGCAGAGCGATATGAAGCGCATGCTGGCTTATTCCAGCATTGCTCAAGCCGGATATTTACTCATCGGCGTTATTTGCGGCAATGAAAAAGGATTAGCGGCTTCGCTTTTTTATGGCACCGTGTATGTCTTCATGAATTTTGGCGCATTTTTCGTAGCTTCTGTGATTTCGCGCGAGGGACGCAATGTGAGTCTGTCGGATTTTCACGGGCTTTCGAGCCGCTCACCGCTTCTTGCCCTTACGCTGATGCTCAGTTTATTTTCTCTGGCCGGCGTGCCGCCTTTGGCCGGGTTTACGGGAAAGTGGTTCCTATTTTCCGCGGCCAGTATGAGCGGCTATAAAGCGTTGGCGTTCGCCGCGATTATCAATAGCGTGATTTCCTTGTATTACTATTTGCGCATTATTAAAGAAGCTTATGCATCTCCGGTGCCGGGGGTGGAGGCCGGGCCGCTTCGTTTGGGTCTGGAAGGCCGTATCTTCTGCTATATGCTGATTGTTTTTCTTTCCGTGGCCGGGTTTTTCCCCGGAGTTTTAATGCCGCTTGTCACCCAAAGCGTAGCCGTATTTTTTGGAGTGTAACGCAATGTCTAACTGGGAACAGATTGCCGTAGTTGCCGGAGCCGTTCTTCCGATTTTTAATATTCCTTTGATTATTAAACTTTGGAAACGAAAGTCGGCCAAGGATTTTAGTTTAGTTTGGGTACTTGGCTGCTGGGTTTGCATTCTCTTGATGGCGCCGGCCGCCATCACCGGAGAAGATATGGCTTTCAAAGTTTTCGAGATCATGAATTTGATATTTTTTTCAGGGGTCGCTTTCTTGGTGGTAAAATACCACCGCTCGTAGCAGTCGTCGTCATTCCGCGCCAGCCGGAATGGCAACAAAGATAAAAAAGGAAATATGCCAAAAAAATCCGCGGTCAAAAATCAATCATCTCCCAAAATGCGCATTGAAAAAGACACCCTGGGCGCAAAAGAAGTTCCCGAAGACGCCCTCTACGGCATTCAAACCTTCCGCGCCGTAGAAAATTTTCCCATCAGCGGCCAAAGAGCGCACCGACATTTTGTCTGGGCCACTGTGGTTGTGAAAAAGGCCGCCGCCATCGTCAATATGCAAGTGGGCAAGCTTTCGAAAGAGCTGGGCGGCGCCATTGTGAAGGCTTGCGACGAAATTTTAGCGGGCCGGTGGCGCGAGAATTTTGTGGTGGATGTCTACCAGGCCGGCGCCGGAACTTCGCACAACATGAATGCCAACGAAGTGATTGCCAACAGGGCAGCGGAAATTCTCGGGCTCGCCAAGGGCAAGTACGCGAAAATTCATCCCAATGATCATGTCAATATGGGGCAGTCCACCAATGACGTATTTCCCACCGCCATGCGGCTTGCCATGTTGCGCCAGCTCGAGGATTTTTATCCTCCGCTGAGAGAGTTGGAAAACGCGTTTGCGAAAAAAGGGCGGGCGTTTAAACATATTTTGAAGTCGGGCCGCACGCATTTGCAAGATGCCGTGCCGGTTACGCTGGGCCAGGAGTTCAATGCCTACAGTCTAGCGATGAGGAAGGCGGAAGAACGCATTCGTTTAGCCGCAGACTCCCTTACAATACTGGGCATCGGAGGAAGCGCCGTGGGCACCGGGCTCAACGCCGCGCCGGGCTACCGCGAGGGCATGATTCGCGAGCTTTCTAAGATCACGGGCTGGAATCTTTCCGGCGCGAAAAATTTATTTGAGGCAATGGAAAGCGCCGCGGATTTTACCTACATTTCTTCCGCCGTGAAAAATCTGGCTGTGGAACTGGTGCGTATCGCCAATGACCTTCGCTTGCTGAGCTCGGGGCCGCGCACCGGATTCAATGAAATTATTTTGCCACCGGTTCAGCCGGGCTCAAGCATTATGCCGGGGAAAGTAAATCCGGTGATGGCGGAGATGCTCAATATGGTGGGCTTTCAAGTGCTGGGCAATGATCAAGCCGTGACGTATGCCGCTCAGGCAGGCCAGTTGGAGCTGAATGTTATGATGCCGCTTATGGTGCACAATATTCTGGCGTCGCTTGAAATTTTGAAAAATGCCATTGCCTCTTTTGACAAGCGCTGTATTTCCTCCATTCAAGCCAATCGCCAAGTGTGCGAAGAATTTATGCACAAAAGTTTGGGTATGGCCACTGTGCTGAATCCGTTTATCGGATATGCCAAAGCGGCGGAAGTGAACCAGGAAGCCTCCCGCACGGGGAAATCCGTAAAAGAAGTTATTCTCGAGAAAAAAATTATGCCCGAAAAAGAGCTGAATAAAATCCTTACGCCAAAATATTTGACGGGGGTGGAGTGATGAAAAAAGAATTCTCGGCTGTGACAGCTATTCTTGTTTGTGTTGTTATGCTCTCCGGCTGTGGCAAGAAAAAGCAGGGGACGGACATGATTGCTGAGCTGGAGAACAAGCCTGCCGCCACAGAAGTTGCGTCAGCACCCGAACCCACAATAGTTGATAATAGCCAGATGCCCGAGCCGGAACCTATTCCGGATGCTGAGTCCATGATTGCCGATGCGAAGGAAGAAGCTCAAAAGGCCGATTCTGCTTCTCAAGCTGCCGAGCAGGCAGATCAGGTGCAAAAACAAGCAGAAGGTTACGAAATCGCGGCACAAAAAGTGAGAACTGCCGGCGTAACCGCAGTGCCGGATGCAGCCATAACAGCTGCTTCGACTCCGCAAAGGCCGCCAAGCGTACCGCCTTATCCGCCGCGTTCTACCGCGCCTCAATCATCTTCTTATTCCCCGTATCCGGGATATCCGGGACCGCCAAAAAAATATGTGCCGCCAGGGCCGATTGAATCTGCGGGTGAGTTCATCGGTCACTTAGTCAATCCCTTCAAACGCAAGGAAGATGAAAGCAAGAAAGAATATAAGGGAATATAAATTCCCCTCTCCAGAGGGGTGGCGCGAAGCGACGGGGTGTGTGAAGGTGGAAGTAACACACCCCCCTTGCTCTCGCCTGCCTGCCGGCAGGCAGGCAAGAGTGCCCCTCTCTAGAGGGGAAAAGGAATCTAAATTAATGTTTTTGTTTTTAGTGATTCTTTGTGTCACTTTAACTTTGCTCCAGCACTGGTTCATCGCCAATTTCTTCTTTGTTACCGAGCGCCATTTACGTGTCAAACACCCGCACTTTACGCC
>JACQQR010000049.1 GCA_016206875.1 Candidatus Omnitrophota bacterium | reverse complement strand
TTTTAAGAATGCGCGTCCAATCCGCATCGCACGCGCCGATAGTCTGGCCGCTAGTTATATAAGCTTCGTCGGCTGCGCTAAAAGTAACCTCGTAGCTATGACCGGGAGGATCTCCGGGAGTGACTGCAAAATCGGCGACGCGTGCAGAAATTTTTGCCGCTTCTTCTTCAAGCTTGGCAAGTTCTCTTTCTAATACTTCCTGCAAGTTAGATTTCTCTCGTACACGTAAATCGGCATCAGCAAATTTTCTATCTGTTTCCCAGCTTTTAATGGCTTCGTCGATTCGTTTCTTTTGCTCCTCAATCTGCGCTAGAATGTCTCTTTCTTGGTCAATTAAATCTTCAGGCAAAATAGCAAATTCGCCCCCATCGAGAATACGCAATATTCCCGAGTTTTCGGCGATAATCGGCTGTACATTTTTAGACACTCGAGCCTCAGCTGCAAAGGGAAGTGGAATGATAGGAATAGTTGGCTCAGGTTCCGGCAGTTCCTCCAGCACAGGGTGCTCCGGTTCAGTTTGGGGAGGCAAAAAATCAGCTGGCGGAGCTGGGGCCGCTGCTTCTTGTGGAGTTTCAGATTCGGCCGCCGGCGACTGAATTGCGGGTTCGGGTGTGGATTCGGATTCGGATTCGAGCTCGGATTCGGGAAGCAGCTCTTCGCTTACATCTACCTGGCGAATCACAGCCAATAAATCTGCTGTAGAAAAGGGGTGGGTGGGTTTGCGGGGCAATGCATATTTCATCATGGGTAATCCCACAAGAGCGATTATGAATATCACGGCAGTCATAAAACTCGTTGAAGGAAAAAGAGAGCCGGAGTTTTCAGAACGGCCTAAAGCCGCCTGCCAACTCTTCGCCACTGAAGAAACCTGAACCTCTATTTTCCCGCGATCGTTATCAATGATGAAAAGCCGCTCTGCGTCTGTGGTGTCTTCCTGAACCTCAAATACAGTCACTTCACCGGTATACTCGCTGTTTCTTTCCGATACGCCTTCTCTATCAAAAATGTTCACACCCTTTTCTAGAGTGTATGTTGTGTTTCCTACTATTACTTCATCTCCATCGATTAGAATTTCTACTCCCTTTTCAGTGAATAGTTGAAGAACTTCTCCGGGTTGTACAACAAACGGAGAGTTGTCAAACTCGATTGATTCCTGAATAGTTCTTTCTCTAACAAAAAATCTCGTCCAACCCCACGCCCCCAGCGCAACGAATACAGAGGCTATGAGTGCCGGAATCAAATCCCAATAAAAATTCGAACTCTTGATTGATTCTATTTTCCGGTCGGCGTTTTTCTCTACCCTTTCTCCCAAATCATCGATAATAATTTTTTTGACTTTTGCATTATTGGCTCGCGCCACGATCTCGGCCAAAGCTTTCGCTAGCCGCGCCCTTTCTTTCGGATTTTCCGCCTGCTCAAAGCTCTTCAACACTTTTTCGATCTTGGGCGTTAGCTCCCTAAAAGAGAGCCACTCGGGCACATTCAAGTCTTGAGCGCGGGCAGGGCTAAAAACGGCGAAACTCAAACCGAGCACAAAAGCGCCTAATGCTCGAGACAGCAATCGGGGACGACGAAGAGGCCGGGAGCGGAAAATGTTTTTTCCCGGGCGAATTGTATTTCCGCGGGTGAAACGCCTTGAAAGAGAAGCGATTACCTCTCCGGCTTCCGGGCGTACGGAGTAAATAGAAGGCGATAATTTTTCTAGCAGAGAATGCACCCAGCGGTTTAACTTTTCGCCTTCCGGCAAACGACCCATGGCACGCATATATTTTTCGTTCAAATCGGTGTCGATTTCACGGAATGCGGGCGAAACCAGCGAGTAAGGGAGTCCGCCCTGCGCAAATTTTCGAGCAAGACTTTCGCCGTGAAAACCTCCCACAACAAGCACGGCATATCCCGGATGCTTTTTCAGGGCTTCGCGGACGGTTTCAAACATGCGCTCATCACGCTCGATGGCGAAACGGTAAAAATTCTCCGGTGTGCCCATATGATCCAAAGCGAAGAAATTTATTTCCCTTTGTGTGTCATGCCAGCCCCGGGTCGTAGCCCGGGGTAAACTCCGGCTGGCATACCTTTTCGTGTCATTCCTGCGAAAGC
>JACQQR010000002.1 GCA_016206875.1 Candidatus Omnitrophota bacterium | reverse complement strand
GATATGGATAGCCCTGTTTGCTTGCTTCATTCCCGGCGATGCCCTTGCCGGAGGTGGTTCTGAAGAAACAAAACAAGAAGTGATAGCCGCTCAGGAATTTATAGAAAGTCCGGCGGCGGAACTCTTTCAATCGGGGGATTACGAAAGGGCGTTGATTGCTTTGGAGCCTCTTCTGGCGCAGTATCCGGGTGATCCGCTTTTGCTCCGTTACAAGGCCATGGCTTTAGACCGCACAGGCGAGTCGCAAAAAGCCATAGAAATTTACCGGCAAATTTTAGAAAGAGAGCGCGGCCATGTTCCCACGCGTTATTTTTTAGCCGAAGCGTACGCGCGCACCGGCCAAACAGAAAAGGCCATGGAAGAATGGCGCTCGATTGCGCTTGGAAGCGAGATAGAGCCTTATCGCCAATGGTCCAGACAAAATGTAAGCATGTTTCGTGTTCCCTACAAGCCGGAAAAACCGCCGGTGAAACGATGGTCCGCGGCCGGCAAATTATCTTATGAGTATGATTCAAACGTGATCCTCATGCCGGAAGAAAAAAATCTGCGTTATTCCGACGACGCGGCAGCCAATCGCTATACAGTCAATGGACTCTTGCAATATCGCGCGCTCAGCACGCAGAATTCAGTGATCGATATGCAAGGCGTTGTCCGTCAAAGTTTGAATGACAATAGCCTGGATGAATTTAATTTTACCGATTTGGAATTCGGATTGTCGGGCCGCAGGCGCGTAAAAATTTTTAATCGAAACGTAATCTTAGGCGCGGAATATGGTTTACTGGCCGGATTTTTGGACGGAAGCTTTTTTTCACTCAGAAATCGTTTTGAGGCAAGCGCCGACTCACGGCTTACGCTTCATACCCGCTCGGTGCTGAACTACCGGTTCACTGTAGCCGAGTTCGGACCGGATGGATTTACTCCGAATGAAACTTCACGCGACGGGTTATATCAAGATGTGGGTTTGATGCAATATTGGTACACAAAAGATTTTCGAAGCTATTTGTTTGGCCTGGTGGAATACAACAATGCCGCCACACGCGGCGGCAACTTTGATTTAAACGGGTTGACGGCGCGAGTGGGCATTCATACGCCCATGCCTTTTGTGAAAAAAACCGATGCGGATGTTTCCGGCGGATTTTTGTTTGGAGCCTATCCTCATTTCACTTCGCTTTCTTCTCTGGATACCAATCGCCGCGAAGATCATGACTGGGATTTGTACGCGGCGCTCACGTATCACGTTACGCCTCAAATCGGCATTCGCGGGTTTTACCGCTTTTTTAATTCGTTGAACGAGAATGGATTTTTTGAATATGTCCGCCACATTGGCGGCGTGCAGGTGTTGTTTAATTTTTGAAGGTGGCAGGCTTAAAAAGTGACTGTCACTTTAGTGACTGTCACTTTTTGTTCGGTCACTGAAGTGCTAAAGTGACAGTCACTAAAGTGACAGTCACTAATTTACATAAAAGGAGAACATTCAATGTTCCAATGTATCCATCATGTCTCAGGAAAGATTTTAGCTGTTACGGCAAGTTTTCTTCTGATTATTTGCCAGGCCGGCGCGCTCCAGGCGCAGGATTCCGGAGGCCGGAAAATGCCTCAGGAAGCTGCCATTGATATGATGCTCAATCCGAAGGGGGTTTTTGGAGGATTATTGCCGGATTCGATTGCAAGGCAAGTGAAAGGTCAGGAGAAGTCATCCGGCAATAAAGAACAATCAAACGAGAAATCTGAGAAATCCGGCGGAAAAGAAAAATCCGAATCCGGAAAATCTTCCCCTCTTTCCAATTCTTCCAACCTATCGGGCCGTAATTTGCCTCTTTCCAAACAACAGGGGTTGGCAAATCAGGCCCTGTCTCCAACAGGCGGGGTGTTTTTGCCTGCAACCGGAGCCGCAGGCCCCGACTTATTTTTAACCGGGAATAACGGTTTTAGCTCAGAGAGGGAATTCCGCGCTGAAATCAGAAGCCAGATAGAACCGGCTGTGGATCGGGTGATTCAATTGGCGCAAAGGCCGGCGCCTCCGGTTCAGCAACTGACGCCTCACCAGCTGCTGCATCTTCGTCAGAATCAAGAAGAGCTGGTGTTCCAACGGGCTCAGTCCCAGGCGCATGACGCATTTCACCTGCCGCATGCTCTGCTTCACGGCGGAATAGATACTCGCCATAATGATTTTCATTCGGATCAAGACCAGCGGCATACGGCGCTTCATGCCCAGGGGCAAACGGCTCATAATCAATTCCACGCCGACCAGGCGCAAGACAGAGCTGATTTTAATCTAGGCCAGGCCGGCGCTTTGGCCGGATTGGTTCAAACGCATACGCAGGCGCATGATGCATTTCATCTCAGTGCAGACACGGCAAACGCGGCTTTTTATCAGAGGCTGGATGATGCGCACAACAGCGAGCATGCGCTTACAGACGCCAATCATGCGGGGTTTCATGATTTTCAAGACGTAACCCGCCTCGATTTTTCGGCCAACCAAACCGGCGAGCATGACACGTTCCACGCGGCAGCCGATCCGGCCCATGATACGCTCCATGCCGGTCAGTCGGCGGTTCATGACACGTTGCATGTCCAGCAAGATGCGGCTCGCGCGGCGCTTCAAGTCGATCATGATGCCAGGCATGGCGCATTTCACGTTACAGAAGATCCGGCTCACGACAGCTTGCATGCCGACCACGATTCGCGTCTGGGCACGCTATTAGCGGATTTGACACTCGCCGAAGATGCCCTGGATCAGACGCAGGACGTAACGCATGCGGCGTTTCATCAAATTCAAGATGCGGATGAAGCTGATTTGCTCTTACTCCAGGATCTTGTACACGTTGATTTTCATCAAAATGTGTACGACGGGCCTCATAGCACACTTCATTCTGATGCCGATACGGCCTACACTATTTTTTCTGACGGGCAAAACTCGGACCGTAATTTGTTTCTATCCAATCAGTTGACGGATTTGGCTTCGTTCAGAGATTTGCTTTTGCTGGATCATGACACGTATCACAACTCCAGTGATCCGGCCCATGATGCGCTTCATAACGCGCAAGACACTTCGCTGACTCTCACCGACAGCTTCATTAGTGAGGCGCATGATTTTAATCATGACTCGCTCGATGCGTATCATATTCTTGGGCATAGCTCGGATCCGGCCTCCGAAACCCAGCTGCATTCTTTAATTGATAATGCAGAGCAATTGGATTCTGCCCAATTGGCTGCTTTGCTCAGCGGCTCAAGTTCTCCTGCAGATCAAGCGGCGTTTGAAGCCTCAGGGTTGCATGGGACCTTAGACAGATTGCATCAGGCAAATCACAGCGGCGATTTTTTAACGGACCTGGCTGTTCATAAAGGCATCAACGGGATTACTGGTTACGTTCCGCAAAGCACTCTGAATGCATCTCATGCGCAATATCATAGCGCAGATCCGATGACAGAGGCTATGTTGCATGACGGCTTAGATGGAGTTCATACAGAATTTCATAACCGGCTGAACGCTATGGAAAATGTTCTTGTCTCAGGCAATTCAAACCGTGCTGCCTTAGCCGACGAAATGATCGATGTTGTCCACAATGGCGGAGGAGATGCTGCCTTCGAGCAAGCGATAAGGGATTATTTTCAAGGCTCGGATCCGGCCGTAAATACCGCACTTGAAACAATTATTAGCGGCCCCTCTTCTTTCCACCAAAGCTTAGATGAAGGAAGGCAGGCAGCGCAGGCTTTGCTCGACGATGAGCACACGGCTTCTCATGCCACCTCAGATGCGGCGCACGCCGTCTTTCATACCCAGCAACAGACGGATGAAAGCGTGTTTCTTGCCGGCCAGACGCAGGATTTGATTGCGCAGGATGCACAGGCTGCCAGCGCATTGGCTGCTTTTCAGGCTGCCCAAGCCGCTGACCACGATGCATTTCATCAAACGAATGACGCGGCCCATGATACGCTGCACACGCAGCACACGGCGGAGCAAAATCAATTTTATGGTCAGGCCTCTTTAGATCATCAAGCCTTGCATGACGCCCAGGCCCAGGAAGAGGCTGCGCTCCATCAAACGAATGATGCGCAGGAAAGCGCGCTTCGCACTGATTTGGATACAGAGCACGCCGCTTTTCACTCTGCCTATGACCCGGCGCATAATGACTTACACGATCAACTCGATAGTGAAGAAGCCGGCTCTGAGGCCGTCCTTCAGCAAGAGCATGACGTGCTTCATGCTTCGCAAGATGCGGCGCACGACGGTTTTCACGCTCAAGCGGACCCGCTCCACGACGGCCATCATGCGGCGGCAGGCGCGGACGTGGCGAATTTCGATTCCTTCCAGCAGCAGGAGCACGATTTGTATCATGATGGGCAGGATTTTCTTCATAACCGGTTCCATCAGGGCCAGGTGCGAGACTCAAATGCCTTTGATGCGGCTCAGGATGACGCGCACGGCGATTTCCAGGATACGCAAACTGCCGAGCGTGCTGTATTCGATCAGAGTCAAATGACTGAGCGTGATCTATTGGATCAGAGTCAGCAAGCCGGCCACGATGCATTCGAAAACGATTTGAACGCGACACACGACGATTTTCATGTTCAAGCAGATTTGGCGCACGATGATTTGCATCAGGACTCAAGCGACCAGCATGATGCATTTCATAGTCCGTTTGATCCGGCCCATGATGACTTGCATCAAGACCAGACCGACACCCTTGATCAGTTCAATCGGGGGCAGGCTCAGGGGCACGACACATTTCATGCCCATGAAGATTTTCATGCCGGCCCGCAGGCAGGCGATGCGCAGGCGCATCAGGACTTTCACAATAACAACGGCGTACCTCTTTAATGTTTTATTGTGAGGCAAAGTGACAGTCACTGAAGTGACAGTCACTGTTTTATTGTGAGGCAAGGTGACTGTCACTTCAGTGACTGTCACCGTTTTCTC
>JACQQR010000065.1 GCA_016206875.1 Candidatus Omnitrophota bacterium | reverse complement strand
CGATCATGAACGCCATCGGTGAGGCGGGAAGGCGGATAACTGGCGGAATTTTGTGAATCACTCGTGCGCACCCCAGCATTTCTTGCTAAATTTTGCCCAAGCTCCCGGCGTGACCATTCTCTAGACTTTCTATCCTGCGCATCCCTATCCGTTTCGCGAAGAAGCCCTTTGGAATCGGTTTCGGATTCTTCAAAACTTCCATCCGGATTGTAGAATGTGATGATCTTGCGATCTCCTTGCTCCCAAAGGATGCGCCTTCCCTCTGCGTCGAAAATCTCACGGGCAGCCGGCGGCGCCCGGGCAGCTAATTCCTGCTCTTCACGACTTGCCAGAACATTTCCTTTGGAGTCTAGCGTGTACAAATAATGGATCTGATTTCCGTTTTGATCTTTTACCTGGAGAAGCTGTTCTTGGTTATCGAATACGCGGAAAATTTCGCCTTGAAACTGATTATTCGTTTCAATGGAGCGCTTGACGCGGCCGGCGTCATCCTTTTCATACTGGTAATTCATTTTCCTTCCATTCCGATCCGTCATTGAAAGAAGATCGCCGAATGGAGAATATTCTCTCAGAATGGACACTTCTCTGGTTCCATATTCTTTGGAAAGGGTAAGCCTTCCGGCATCCTCTTCATTGATAACACCATCCCTCGTCAGATCAAACGCCTTGAGTGAATCCGTATCTAGATTTCCATACTGGGCGATCAGTTGTTCAAGATCCCGGTCGTCTACTTGCCCGTCTTCGGAGAAGTCATAGCGCAGCTTTTGGATTTCATAAGCCCGAATGACATTACCCAAAGAATCTTTGTCGTAGGCATAGCGAGTTGTAAATCCATTCTTGTCTGTTTCGGCGATATTTTCTCCGGTGGGGGCTTTCTTCCGGATCGTAAGCGCACGCGATCCGGTGCCAAGCAATTCGGTTTCTCTGATTTCTGATAGATTGCCGTAGGCATCGGGAATGTATTCGAATTCAATCTCACGCCCATTTTTATCCCGCACAAAAATCTGCTCACCCTCATCATTGAAGCGGAAAAATTCTTCATAATGAATGGCCTGTCCTTGATCCGTTACATAGTCTGTAACTTCCGTGGCCTCACTCACGCGGCCCATCGAGTTATAGACAAGGCGGGTTTGGACTTCCCGGCCATTTTTATCTTTCTGATACACGGTGTGCCCATAACGATTCGTCTTTTCCAACTCGGTAAACCGAACAGCCTGGCCAAAGCTGTCTGTGAAGCGAGTTGTTTTTTCGATTTCTTTTTCACCACGCGCGGTTTCGCGAGTCACGATATCCGTAATCACTCCATTTTTATCAATAATTCTTGTCACTTCCCCTGCCAGATTGAGTTCTCTGATTTCCGTGGATCCGGTTCCAAGAACGTCGTGCGGGTAATATGTTTTTTCGATGATTCTGGTGGTGATGCCTTTTCTATTCTTTTCGTAAGTAAACTCCTTGACCAGTCCATTGGCCAGTTCCTGACGCTTCACATCGCCTTCCCCCTCGCCGCTAAACTCCTGGCGAATGAGAGCTCCGTTTCGGGTATTCGTAGTGAAACTAGCGCTGGGAATGCCAAAGACATCTCTTTGATAAACTGTTTTGCGGACCAGCCCAGAGGCCTCTTGTTCTTCAATCAATTCACCTCCCGAGTTGTACTGCCTGAATGTCTTGGAAACAATTAAATCTGAGGCGTCTTGAAGAGTTCCCACGCTGATTAAAAATTCAGCCACAGCATTCTGACGGGCCTGGTCTCCTCCGATTCTTTCATCGGAAGTCAATTCTTCATAATCCCGGACCCCGGCTTTGAGAACTTTTTCTCCCAAAGTATTCCAGGCATCGGATGCGGACAAGTCCGTATTGTCCAAGTCGACGCGCTTGTGCCCGGTAAGGGCGTCGGCGGTGTAAAAATGCCACTGAGTTTGTTTCTTTGCCTCAACAATATCTTTGGAGTAATCGTAAAGACTCAGTTCTCCTTTAGGAGAAAGCGAAAGCACGATATCGCCTTCCTGATTCAGCAATTTATAAGTTTTGTCGCGGTGAAGGCGGGCGCCTAGAGAAACATTGGATTGATTGAAAAGCAATTCCACATCGGAATCATCGATCTTTCCATTTTGATCGAGGTCAAAATGGCGCATAATTTCAGCATAGTCTTTTGGAACATCGTGAATCCAGGGACTGAGCCAAAGCTCCGTATCTTCAAGAAAGTACCGGGTTTCATTCACTACCTTTCCAAGCTGGGTACTGTGGGGTTTCGTATCGAAGAGAGCGAGCCTGCCGCTAGAGTCTAGTTCCAGCTGTGTTTCGCCGGTTTCGGTGAACATCTTAAAGACCCATTCGTCAGGATTTTGGTCGTTGGTCTCAAAAGCGGCTATGTTTTTGTTTTGATCATTTTTCACGTATTCAAAGTAGGTGTTTCTGCCATAGAAGTCTTCGATCCGCGTAACATCATTGAGCGAGTTGTAATAAGATTTCGTGATCCGGTTCGGGTAAACTCCGTTGACTTCTTCCACCCGTTCCAGCTTACCTGCTGATGTATAGAAATGATTCTTGATTGTGAAGGCGTCGGTAATCTTGTCAATTCTAGGCTCGCCGCTTGAAGCATCCGTTTTATACGTGGTGGTGGCCTCAAGGCGCCTGCCGCCCTTTTCGATCTGATTCGTGGCTGGATTATAAACATAGTCCCAGCGGGAATCATGAATCTGGTCGAGCATCCCATCAAAATGATACACATAAGCCGACTCTTTATCGGGATTCTGCATTCCCCCAAAATGATAGACGATCTTTTTTTCAATCCGTTCATTTCCTGATGCTCCGGAATATTGAGCGAGCTGGATTTCATCATCTGAAGGCTCAGGAGTTCCGCGTTCTCTGACAATGAGCACAAAATCCAGATCCGCGCCGTCTTCCGATCCTTGCTCATCCTGATCCAGGTCGGAATAATCAGGAATCACATGCTGCAAGAGCGGATGCGTATCGGCAGGCCCGTAAAAATAATAATGTTTAAAGACTTCTCCCGCATGACGTTCTTCGATTTCCCAAATTTTTCCGTCGCGGTATTGAAAGGATTTGTCTACGTCATCTTTATCTTTGCTGCTTAAAACAAGTCCGTCTTCCGAGCGGTTTTCAAAATTGTCGTATTCAAGAGTGATTTCTCCGGTAAGAACATTCACGAAACGGCGCGGGGCGTCTTTTCTTTTCAGCTTTCTTTCCGCGCCGGGCCAGTATTCATATGTGTAGGTGATTTCCTCGCGGATCGGTTCGGACTCAAGATGCTCAGAGAGAAACACTAAGTCTCCATCTATATTGTGTACTTTTACCACTTCAAATTCTTTTTCCGTTCCCCGGTAGTGGATCTCCGTTGTGCTTCGACTTCCCGTAGAACTGTCGGTAGCATAGGCGTATTCAATCCGTTCACCGTCCGGCAGCTGAATCGTTTTCGTTTCTCCTGAGGAAGTATAGGCATAAAGAGTTTGCTCGCCTTTACTGTCCACAAAACGCACAAGCTTTCCTTCTGTATCATAATGGCTTTCTGTCACCACGGTAGTGGTTACGGGAAGACCCTCCACATTTGTCGCCGTGACCGAGATCGATTCCTTTTTCCGTTTCAGAATGCCTGTGGCATATTTGTCAATCTCATAAGTCTTCACCATGCCATAGGCGGGATCTTCCACCTTGACGATGTCTCCATCCGAATTAAACGTAGTGACAACTCCCCGTTCGTCTTTTCTTGAGATAAGAATTTCGGAAGGGCCGAAATTCCTTCCCTTGTCATAAGTTCTGGTTTCAATAGAACCATCCGGCTTTGTGATTCTTTCCGTAACTAATTCCTCAGTAGAAAGAAGCCTCCCCTTCGAGTCTTTGATTTTCTTATATATAGTAGTAATGAAGGTGTTTCCGCCGTCTTTGGTCTCAGTCATTTCAAGGGCCTCGCCATCAAAGCCCCTTGTGTAATCGAGCACACTGCCAAAGCCGTCTTCATAATGGACAAGATACCCATGAGTGTCGTATCGCTCCAGAGAGCGCCTTGAATTGGAGACTTTCGTTATCTCTCTGGGTGTGCCCAAAGTATTGAAATCGATGATCTGTTCCTCGCGCTCGCCTTGTGTTTCGGTGAGAGTTTCATTTCCGAGCGTGTCCCATTCTTGAACGGTAATGCGCGGAAAAAAATCGGAAGGAGGCGCGTTGTACCAGGCCTTTAAAAGATCCAATGTGAGTTTGCCGCCACCCGCATAATTCTTTCCCTCATCCAGCTCGGCAGTCGTAAGTCGAATCAACCGGTCACTAGTGTCTTTTTCATAAATAAATACTTTCCCCCGATCCTCTTCAGTAACTTCATAGGCAAGCTCCCCTCGCGAAGTAAACTCTTTATGAGATACGAGGTCGATGATTCTTCCGAACCGATCGATGCCCTGCGCGCTAGTCGAAAGAAGCTTCGTAACTCCATTGGCATAAGCAAGCGATGTATAAACTGTTTCAATAGCATGAGCTGCCTGGCCTTCTTCTTTTTTCCGAAGTAGTTCACCCGTGGGAGCAAAAGTGTAACTGGTGATAATCCCCTGATCGTCTGTAGAACGAATACGATTTCCGTTTTCATCAAATTCATCCACAAAAATCTTATCTAGCTCTCCTGGCGCGAGGAAGCTGCGGGTTTGGCTTTGAATAAGGCCGTCGGGTAAGCGGATCCGGTCGTAGCGAGTAATTAGCTGATCTTTATTTTCTGTTTCTAAAATTTCACCCAGAAAATTTAATTTTGTTCGTTCGATAAGTGTAGGCGAAACCCGGTGTTTCTCCTGAAGCTCTTGGGGCGTGTCCACCCCTTCGTATTCATAAATCCGGATCTCTTCAGGCTCATTCCAGGGAAAACGGCTGCGTTCTGTAATCTGGCCTCTACCGGACGGGTCAATCGAAGCTATTTCCTCTCCGAATTCGTCAAAAACCGTTATGTTCTGGCTGGTGAAAACATTGCCAAAACTATCCTGGCTCTCAACCGTTTCTATAGATTGCTGCAAAAGTCCAGCTGAAGACCAGGTTTCCTGAAAAGCAGTATTTTCTTCATAAATTCTTTCAATGCCGTCTTTGTCCGTAAATTTGTTTTTTAGCGTGCTTGCCAGAAGAGAACCGAGAACACCGTATGTGTAAAGAATTTCATTCCCGTTGGCAAAAACCTGGCGCTCGAGATTCCCATCTGCGTCAAATTCTTGCACTTCTGTAGTTATCGCCATCCCATTCTGCTCAGTCGGTGAAGCTGTTTGGGTCTCTTGCCTTACCACTTTCCCCAATGAATCGCGTTCGGTAATAAAAACAATAATCTTTTCATCAAACGTTTCGTGGCGTTTGGGCTCTCCCAATAAATCGTATTCGATTCTCTCTTTTAAAGCAGACGGAAATGCGTTGTGCCTCGCCTTCAAATCATCAAGAGATGGAATGCTGTGATAGCGATATGTGGTTTTAGCGCGGATACTGCCGTCCACTGCAAATTCATACTGAATCACCTGGGCATCCCCTGTGGGGCCTACCTCGCAGGTGAGATTTCCGAAAGAGTCGAATTCTCTGGCCAGGCTGGTTTCGATCAAATTTCCAAAACCATCTTTGTAACTCTCGTGCTCTTGAGTCGCGAGGAGAATACCACGCGCATCTCTTATTTTGACCGATGAGGCGACGCGGTCGAATTGATTCGATGCGTCGTTATGAAGATGATAGGTTGTGGAAAGAAGCTGATTCAGAAGATCGTATGTATAACGGGTTTCATTACCGAGCACATCGGTTTCTCCAATCAGGTTGCCTTGCAGATCAAACCCCTGGGTCTGGGTTTGAGAAACTAAAACGCCCCCCAAAGTAAAAGTTTTGGTGTGAGTAAGAGAGCTTACATTTCCTTTACTATCTCGAACAACATTCGTTCGTGTTTCGATAGAATCGGAATCCTTTTCAAAAATAACAAGCCCTGTCTCGTCCCATTCCACTTTCGAGGTAAGCGTTGAATAAAAAAATACGTGCCTTAATGCCAGTTCATCGACTGAGGCGATGTTTTTATAAAAATAAGTGGTGCGGGTCTTGGGAATATGGTTTAAAGCATGAAATGTGAAATCATACACACGCGCATTTCCATCCGAATCTACTTCGGCGCGAAGATTTCCATACGAATCAAATTCCTGGCTGGTTACGGCATTCACCCCATTACCAAAATCATCGGTGTAAGAAAAAGTTTTTGAGGAACGAATCACCTGGCCAAAAAGATTCTTTTGATACGTCCAGGTAGTCACACGGCCCTCTCCATCCTCAAATCGCGTGACATCGCCCTCGGCGTCATAGACGAACCGGGTAAGGCGCCCTTGTGCATCTTCTTTTTCAAGCACCCTTCCTTCCCGGTCTGTCAAAATTCTTTCCGAGGTCTCATAAGCGATGGGATTGCCTTGCCGATCCACATCGGGTATATGACGTTGAATCCGTGTTTCTTCTGAACCATCACCACGAAGCGTATAGGTGAAGGCTTCAACGATGTCGTTTCTCGTAACTCGTCTGAGCAGTCTTCCTCTTGAATCCAATTGGAGGGTAACAGAATAGGCAAGACTATCTTGGCTCACCTGGGCAACTTGAGTCGAATAGGCAGCAAGCTCATCGAAATTGATTTGTTTTCCATCGGAAGTTTCAAGCCGGGTTCTGCGGCCTTCGGCATTGAACACTTCTTTCGTCACGGCTTGAATGCTATTGGAAAATCCGTCTTGGAACTCGACACGTTGTGTCACTGTGAGATTGTTATTTGAATCTTCCTCATAACTCGCCGTAGTCGTACGTCCTGTCAGAAGTTCTTCCGTGGAAATAACCCTTCCCTGATCGTCGTAGGCAAAACGAAGCGTTTCGCCATTTTTGTCCGTAGCTGTAAGAAGTCTCCCTTGAGCATCCAAAGTGCGTTTTGTATCATAAGAAATCGATTTCAACTCTGGAGAAGCTAGGCGGGAAAGATGTACCTGATCCTCGATTTCGCTGAGATTTCCTTGTGTGTCATAAACATAATTGATTTCGTGAAGCTCATTTTTCGGACTGAGGATTTTTTTGGTATTCCCGTACATTTGAACAGAGCGCATCGCGACATTTTCAGTTTCCACTTTCAAATAAGAATCGGCTTGGGCTCCTCCCAACACAAACCAAGGCTCCAACGCAATCCTGCGTTTTCCAGACTCAAAGATCACTTGCAGCCCATCGAGAGTAAAATCAAACTGAATTTCATAACGCCTGTCGGGCTCGGGTATGTGTTTTGAGATCAACACTTCTTCGCGATCCACGAGAAAGGAAACTCCGTCAACTATTTCTTGAGCGGGCTTTTTAACTTTCAATTTGAAAAACCCGTCTTCGATAACCAGTTGAACACTTCCGTGCACCGGTTTTCCCGCGATGAATTGGCCGGGCATGACAAATCCCGTTTCGAGGAGAAGCGCGGGAGCGCCTTCTTCTGCCTCTCCAATCTCAAATTCTGCGGTGATGCTGGGAAGGGTTACGCCGTGCACCGGGGCGCCAGTGCGGAAAGAACTCTCTAGAAAATCTGTTTGATTGACCAGAAGGTCTCTATCGTAAAGTGCGAGAAGATTTCCGCGCTGATCCGTTCTGAGCGCCCCTTCGCGGACAAGGTCACGCAGCGGTTTTGAGGCCATATCCGGACTAAAATCGCTAACGGCGCGGAGCATTTCCAAATTCACTTCTTCACGGAAGGTGCGCGTTGTGTTTCCCGCCACGTCAAACAGCGTTATGTCGATTCTTCTTGGACCCAGCGCTTCAGAAAAGGCGAGTGTTTTTACTCTGGAATAGTCCTCAGGTGTTGAGAAAGGAGCTCCATCGATGGAATAGCTCCACGTGGCGGGGGTTTCAAAACCCAGATCCCCGAAGTCGAGTTCTAGTGTTGCATTTTCAAAGGCGAGATCTGTAAAACGAAGGCTGGGAGCGTGATCCACGGATATTTTCTTTGCAAGAAAAATTTCGTCTGAAAAAGAGCTCACCAGACCTGCTTTATCCCTGATTTCCAGTGTCACTTCCTTCATCCCTTCCCCTTTGGGAAGAGTAAGAGTTTTCGTTGCGCTCGAGGGTTCCCAATCCGTCCAGCTTCCGTTCACAAAAAAACGTATTTCGTTTACGCCAGAGGTAGCATCTTGGGCCGTAAGCGTGAGCGCGACTTCTTTCTCATAAGTAAATACATCCCCTTGATTGATCTGGATAGAACCCGTAGGCGGGATCGAGTCGCGGATAATCGTATCACTTGAGCGGAAAATAGACCCAGCTTTATCTACGAGCTCGTACAAAATTTCTTGAACTCCCTCGTCCTCACCAAAACTGAGCGTTTTCTTTGGCTGAAAAGATTCCCACGGCGTCCAACTCCCGTTCACAAAAAAACGCATGCTCTCCACACCTGAGGCGAAATCCTCTCCCGTCAATGAAAGCCGGACAATGGAATTGGTAACGTACTCCTCTCCTTCATTGATCAGAATACTTCCGCTAGGCGCTATGGAATCCAATTCAATTGAGTCACTGAATCCGGAAATCAATCCGACATTATCTTTGAGTTCATAAAAAATCTCATGGACGCCTTCGGTCTCGGAAAGTGTCATTGCCATTGCTGCTTGAAATGGCTGCCAGTCACTCCAGCTTTGTGCATCTTCCCGAAATCGCATCTCCTTGATTCCGCTGGTGGCATCCTGAGCGCTTAGTGTAAGAGTCACATCACGCTGGTTGGTGTATGCGGAATTATTGTTAATGAGCACGCTGCCGGATGGCGGGATCGTATCCAAAGTCACAAAAAATGTGGCTCGGGATTCGTTATTTACACCATCGCGTTCGATCACTTCAATGGAATTGGATCCTTCCAGAAGCGTCATCAATTTTTCTTTTAGGTTTCCATCTGTGGTGTAGCGCAAAATATATTCGGCCCGGTTGGTGATATTCTCAGATAGAAATTGAAGAGCCGGCGGAATCGTGTCCAAAAAAATGCTGACCGTAATCACGGTTTCATTGCCCGCCAAGTCTTCTTCTTGAATCGTGATCTCGTTATCTCCTTCTACTAAATATTTCGGGATGGATTTGAGTGTGCCATCGACTGTATAGGCAAGTGTATAGTTAGGGTTATTGACCGCTAAATTAGAGCTAACCTCGATCACGGGTCGTATGCTATCCAAAGTTACCAGATAAGGATATTGCACTTCCGTGAGATTTCCAGCTGGATCACTTTCACGAATTACCAGGTGATTTTCCCCTTCTTGGAGTTGGAAAGTTGTTTGTTTGGATACGCCATCTGATAAATAGTCCACTCGGAAAACCGGCTGGTTAGTCAGCGTGGTATTGGTAATAATCGAAACTACCGGCGGCACGGTGTCCGGTGCCCAAACGCCATATTCCATAGTAATCACGCCCGGCGTACCTGCGGGTAATCTCGAATTTCTCTGCGCCTTAAACCAAATT
>JACQQR010000054.1 GCA_016206875.1 Candidatus Omnitrophota bacterium | reverse complement strand
CTATAGTAGGCGTCACCCCAGCGAAGGCTGGGGTCTTAGTTTTTTCGCCCGAGGCGAATCCGCCTTTGGCGGAAAGATTCCGGCCTTCGCCGGAATGACACGTGAAAAAATGAAAAGTGACTGTCACTTTTTGTTCAGAATGACAGGATAGCTAAAAAATAGGCGCTTGGCCGCGCTTTTTTGCCAGAATCACTTTTAAGTTCACCAGCACTTCATAATAGGCAGAACCAAACGAAAATACCAGGCCCCAATACCCGTCCAGGCAGGCTTTTTTAAAAAAATAATTTTGAATGAACCGGCCCAGCGGCCGCAAAAATAATCTAAAAAACCCCAACCGGTACGCTGGGTTTCTCAGGCAGTAACCGGCCTCCACCGTGGTGTAAAAATTAAGCTTTTCTATATATTGTTCGACAGAGGGAAAAAAGTAATGAATCAATTCTCCCTTCAGACTTCCCGAGTTGCCGCTGACTTCCGGAGTGCGATGAATTTTTTCAGGGAGCTTGCGCACGTCACGCACCCGGAACAGGCGCATTGGGTATTCGGGATGATTGAAATGAACGGGACGCTTGACGCCTGTAATGTAATTACGCCTCAACACCGAATAGGCCGAAAATCCGGCGTCTTCGGAAACAGCGCGGCGAATGGAAGTACCCAGTTCTTTGCTCACATACTCATCGGCATCAATCAGAAAAAACCACGGCTGCTTTACATGCTCAAAACCGTGCAAGCGCTGAATTTCGCACGGAGCGTTTTCTTTAATCAGCACGCGCGCACCGTATTTTTCCGCAATTTCAGCGGTGCGGTCCGAAGAGTTTCCGTCTACCACAATAATTTCGCGGGCAAAGTCTAAGCTGTTGAGGCAGTTTTCAATATTGGCTTCTTCGTTGTGAGTGACAAGAATAATGCTCACCGGCGCTTTTATATTCATGGAAAAATGATCCTTACACTAAATTAAATATTTCGCGGTCGCTGCGAATGCGCGGCGTATTCTTTTCTGATTGTCTGCGCGCAAGCGCTTGCTTGAACTTTCCCAAAGCTCTGAAAAATCCGTCGACAAAATGTTTTTTCCCGCAAACCAGCGCGTGGGCGAGCCGGAGCGGCAAAAATCCGATATGTTGAGCGATTAGAAACGGGTCTTCCAGATTTTTCCAGAGAAACAAAAATGAATTCCGTTCATTAATGGTCAGCGTGAGCGATTCGCCAAATTCCCGGTTAAAGGTTTCTCCGCCCGAGTGATAAATGACAGACTTCGGCTCATACAAACATTTCCATCCGCGCCGCCAGGCGCGAAAGCAAATATCCGTGTCTTCCTGCCTGCCGGGCAGATAGAGCTCGTCATAGCCGCCCAACTCTAGAAATTTTTTCCGGCTCACGGCGCCGTAGCCTGCGGCCAGGGTGTAGCCCGGAGTATCGATCAAGGCCTCATGACCGGGATAGCGCGAGTGCGCCCAGAAAATTCCATATTTCAAGCGGAAGCGGGTGCGGCCTCCTTCAAAACGGCTTCCATCCGAGGACAGGCATTTGGATGTCACCATAAACACGTCTTGCGAGTTGCGGAAAGGCTCAACAAGCGGATCCACAAAATCTTTGGAAACGACAATGTCGTTGTTTAACAAAATGGCCACCTCTTCATCAATACGGGCCAAAAATTCATTATAGGAACAAAGCACTTTGTTTTGAGGCGCATCGTGCCAGGTGACATGACTCAAGAAACGGCCGGCTACCTGGCGGCTTGCGTCGCGGCTTTCGTTGTCCAGGACGGTAATGCACGTAGGCGTTTTGGCCGAGCGGGCTGCTTCTATAATAGAAGGCAGGCAACGCGCGAGTAGCTCAGCTCCATTGTAGTTGAGAATGATGATGTGTGCTTTCATTAGTGTACGGCGTACAGCGTACGGCGTACAGCGGATAGAAAAAGCACTTCTTCCATACGCTATCCGCTAAACGCTACCCGCCCTTTCTGGCAACTACCAGCATTTGCCAGGCAAAATTTTTGCGAATGCGTGAGAGGAAATAAATCAGTTTTTCTTTCCAAGGATTCGCATAAGGCCCATTGTAGAAGTAAAATCCGGTGATTTCCAGGCCGTGGCGCGCAAACAGTTGGCGAAGAACTTTTTCTTCATAGGTGGCCACGTGTTCTTGGTTGGGAATGATGCTGTCATTAAGAAAAATCCCTTTAAGCGAACGCAGGCCATAGCAATTATCCGTGGTTAAAAGAAATAAACTATCCGCTTGCATATGACGTTTTACGGATTCCAGAAAATTCCCGGGATTGGAGACGTGCTCAATAATATTTCCTGCCGTAATCACATCGAAGGTGCGGCCCAGCTCTAGCGCTTCCACATTGCCCGCCTCCACCTTATAGCCTTTCGCACGCAGGGCCTCAACCTCTTCTATTTTATAATCCACGCCTAAAAGGTCTCGAGCCACGGACTGAATTTTTTTGTGCAGCCACTCTTCACCCGATTCTTGTTTGGCTTGGTGATCGACACAGCCCAAATCCAAAACGGATTTTCCGGCAAGAAGAGGTTTCATCACATCCCAGCGGTCACCAATCAAGACGGATTCAGTAGATGCCATAAGCAAAAGATTGCCTTTTGAACTTTTCAAAAAGAGGGAACTGTCCCGCTTTTTAGGGACTGCTTCTTTTTACGCCTTCGCGCTCGCGTTTGAAGAAGTAAACTCCCGCAGCTGAAAGATTCCCCAAATAAAAAATCCGACGGCCGTCCAAATCACTTGCCGTGCGCGCTTAAGCAGGCTCAGCGCCACGCCCAGCGAGGGATGCACTCCCATAATGCCCAAAATGAACGCAAGGGCGCCTTCTTGCACGCCCAAATTTCCCGGAATGTAAAAACTTGCGGTGCGCATCAATTGAATCAGTGATTCAAGAATAACGCTTTCGAATAATGTGGCTTCCACACCTAAAATTCTCAGCATAAAAAATACCTCTATGCCTCCCGAAATCCAACCCAATAAATGGCACCCAATCGCAAGCCACAAACGCCTCGATTCATGACTGTAAAAACGCGCGATCTCTTCGTCCACCACCCGAAGCGAAGTATGAAATCGGTTGAACATATTCGGGTCCACGCCAAAGCGCTCAAAAAAAGCGATGAGTGACACAAACAGGCCGCGTTTTTGCGTACGAATCAGCAAACCCGCACACACCAAACAGATCAGAAATCCGGAAAAAAGGGTGATGCGAAGCCCGGTGGGAATTCCGGGCACGGAGCTGGCGAAAGCCAACCCTCCAACCACGAAAATAATTTCAGCGAACAGAAGAGCGCTTCGGCTCATGATGCCTGCGGCGGCGGCTCCCTTTTTAGAAACGCCGAGGCGCTTTTCCACCAGCACTACTTTTAGAAATTCGCCGGCCACATCAATAAAGGGAGTGATATTGTTTACGGCTTCGCCGGCCAGGCGAATCAAATACAGTTGGCGGATGTTGATTTTGGAATTCCATTCGGGGTCAAAGAGAACGCGCCACCCCAGCGCGTCCCAAAAACTCATAAACGGATAGATAAAAAACACCAGCCATCCCCACCCCGCTAAGGCCTGGAAAATCACGGAAAGGCGCTCGAAGCCCACTGCTTGAATCACAAAAATAAATAAGGTGATCCCGATGAAGAAAAGCAGCGCTTGAATGATTTTTTTTACAAGCGGTGAAATCATATCTCGGAGAAAATCCGGTTTTCGTTGATTTCGTTATTGTAATGAACCCAGTGAATCCAGTGTTTTGCGAAGTGTGTCTTGGATCCGGTGAGCCGGAAGCATGAGTTTGAATCCGGTTTGCTCATTGCTCTTGTCCAATTCCAATTTTGCAAGGGCAATGCCCAGCTCGATCAAAGCATCTTCTTCTTTCGTGCGATTGGGCAGCTTCCATTTTTTCAGCAATACGTCGCGAGGAATTAAGAGCGTATATTCAAATTCATGTTCATGACTGTGCATCACCATCAAATAACCAAAATGATTGCCCACGTTTCCCAAAAAATGGGCGGCGTGAATTTTATAAGTTTTTCCATTCTTCGCTTCATAACTTGCATGTTTTTCAATATTTGTTGCCATGATGATTGAATCCTTTTTTTACCGGTTTACGATGGGCGGCGGCTATGTTCTATCCTGACACGGCACCAGTATACCTCTAGAGCAGGCACAAAAAAAGGCCGTTGACGTTTCCATCAACGGCCTTCATAAAATTAATCCGGCAGCTACCTACTCTCCCAGAAGCTTTTGCTCCAAGTACCATCGGCGGAAGAAGGCTTAACTTCCGTATTCGAAATGGGAACGGGTGTGACCCCTCTCCTATGGCCACCGGAAAACGATAGGAAGTAGGAGATAGGGACTAGGAGATAGAAAAGCAGTTCTATCTCCTAACTCCTAACGCCTACCTCCTCAAAAAATATGACAATGAATCAATGGGAATAAATTTGAATTACCGGGTGAGAATCGAAGAAAATAATTGTCAAGCTTCACGACCGATTAGTACGCGTCAGCTGAACACCTCACGGTGCTTACACTTCGCGCCTATCAACCTGGTAG
>JACQQR010000053.1 GCA_016206875.1 Candidatus Omnitrophota bacterium | reverse complement strand
TGATCCTTCTACTGCTCGAGATTCCGAGGCAGGTTGGTATGCGGCATCACTCAAGAACAGCATGCAGACTGTGTTTGGTCTGACCGTACATGCCCCTGAACATATCTGGATTGATGATTTATTATCCGGTGCGTTACTGCCGGACGCTGGGGAGGGCAGTTCACCTGGTTTGCGAGAGTTTAAAATTCGAAAAGTATTAGCTCATTTGTATCAAGCCTGGAATTTACTGGCCGAGTTTGGCACGCAGGCTCAGAAAATTTTGGCCCTCGTCGCCGACCACGCTCGTCTCGATCGCACTCAATTGGGCGATGCACTCGAACAGTTGGATCGATTTGGTGTTGCGGGCCTTCATCATCTAGAGCAAGCCAACGGATTTTCAACTACGGATTTATCTTCGGACGGCGAACGGGAATTCCTTCTGGGCGAAGAAAGTGGAAACGCCGCCTTGTTACGCCGTTATCTCCGGTCAGTTATGCAAATGAGTGAAGGATTAGCCCAGCGCTCGAGGGCGTTAGCCTCAGAAGAGCTCCCCGCATTTTGCGCCGAGCTCACAGACATATTCGCCCAGTTCCAGAAGGAGAATGTGGATCAAGAATCGGAGAGAGAGGTAGAGGGTTTTCCATTATTCCCGATAGTGGCAGTGTTGGATAATGCAAATTGGAAGCAATGGAATCGAATTGTTCAAGCAGCCACCAATGAGGCTGTGCGAACCGGTTCTTGGCTCGCGCTGGAATCATTAATGTGCGCCGCAGTGTTTCGACTGGCAAAGAAGCTAGGCCGACCCCCGGCTGAATTAACTGAAGAAGACCTCGAAACGCCACAGGAGATTTTAGGTGACCACTCATTAATGGACTTGGCCGAGTCTTGGCCGATGTTACCTGAATATGAATTTAAACCGGAAGAAATGCGTTTGGCGCGTCATTTGTTCATCCGATTGAACGCCTATTTGTTTGCAGGAGATACAGAAGGCATAGACCGGTTGATTGAGCTATATAACCGTCCGGTAACAACTCACCGTGTTTTCGAAAAAGTGTTGCGGCTTGCTTTATCCCGCCTGCCGGCTGACTTTGCGTTGGGACTTTACTGGGCTTTCGGCAATTCGGGTTTGGATGATGATGAACAGCAGATCTACTATCGGGAAGGGTTAAAAGGTGCGTTACGGTCTTTAGCTCATTTGACCCGATATGCGGCCAATTTTCCAGGTACTCATGAAGCTTTTTCAACGTACGAATTGCCTCATTTGGCAGAAAAACAGACTCGGCGGATTTATTTTTTAGGGAACTTCCTTCTGGCTTATTATGACGCTTCTTTAACACGCAATACGGCAATTCAAATGCTTTCGAGTGTACCGCAATCCAGTGCTACTACGGCTCCGAACTCGCCTCATCATTTCGATATGATATTGAACGTTGTAGTGCCGTCAATCAACCAAGCCTTAGAAGCATTATCTCTCGCGCAAAGATCAATTAACCAAGGGGTATTTTTACTTCGAGAGCAGGAGTTTCTAGTAGAGGCCCTCCGGTCATTTGAAGATGACCTCCGGCTCATTTTTCCCGGCGAAGAAGAAGTGAATGCCAATAGCCTGGGCAATGCTCCTATGTCTATACCCGCACCCAAAACTCTCGTGACCGAAGAGGGTATTCGGGCGGTGGTGTGGGGCCTGATGCGGGGCATTACGCGCCGCGGGTCGGAGGCGATGTGGGAGCCGGCCGCACGTGGCCGAGTGTCCGGCCGCTCTTGGCTTGACGAGCCGATGCGCCATTTCAAGCGCCGGGCGCCGGCCGTAAATCAGTTGAGTGCCGGCCAAACCATCCTTGTCCGCCTGGCCGGCCGCCTTCACGATTCTTCCCGCCCCAGCCGCGTGGCGGCGTAAAAACCCAATAACTATGCTTCTTGAGTTTGGCACTTTTTTCCCTCTCCATTTGTAACCGTTCAGACCCCTGGGAAAAAAAAGGTGACTGTCACTTTAGTGACTGTCACTATTTCCACCACAAAGGTGACAGT
>JACQQR010000055.1 GCA_016206875.1 Candidatus Omnitrophota bacterium | reverse complement strand
CTGGGGGCGCTGGCGGCGCTTCAAAGAGATCCCGAGGCAGTCATTGCTTGCTTGCCCGCGGATCAAATGATTGGTGATATCGAGAAATTTCGAAAAGTCCTCAGGGCCGGCCTCGCCGCCGCAAAAAAGGACGAAGTTCATGTTACTTTCGGCATTCCGCCTTCTGCGCCGGAAACTGGTTTTGGATACATTGAGCGCTCGAGAAAAATCAAAGTGATTTCGGGCGTGCCCGTCTACCAGGTGAAGCGCTTCGCCGAAAAGCCCAGTTTGCAGAAGGCGAAGCGTTATTTGGCTTCGGGAAAGTTTTATTGGAACAGCGGTATTTTCATCTGGAAAGCTTCTTTTCTGATTGATGCCTTACGCCGTGAGAAACCAGGTATCATCCAAAAACTTTGCCGGATTGCCGATGGCCCGCGCAAACAATTTCAAAGCCGTTTCCGGAAAATATATCCCTCCGTTGAATCGATTTCGATTGATTATGCGCTGATGGAACGCGCCTCGAATGTGCGGGTGATACCGGGTGATTTCGGATGGTCGGACATCGGAAGCTGGTCGGCCTTTGAAAAAATTTGGTCTAAAGACAGTTCAGGGAATGCCGTGCGCGGAAAAGTAATTTCTGTGGACAGCGCAGGAAATATTGTGGACGGTGATTCCAAGTTAGTGGCGCTGGTGGGTATTCGGGATCTGGTTGTTGTGTCCACCGACGATGCTATGCTCATCGCGCGCAAAGATCAAGTTCAGGACGTGCGCAAGGTTATCGATATACTGAAGCGAGAAAAACTCAATCAATATTTATAAGTGCCCGTCATTCCCGTGTAACCGGGCATGACAACTTAGGTTACTCATGGAATACTCATGGAATATATAGAAGCCGTCATTTTAGGTATTGTGCAAGCGCTCACTGAATTTCTTCCTGTTTCAAGCTCCGGCCACCTTGTGCTTTTTCATAAATTATTCGGACTCAAGGAACCCAATCTTTTTATGGATTTAATGCTGCACGTGGGCACGCTGTTGGCCGTAATCGTTTATTTTTTTCGTGATTTAGTGAATATTCTTTTCGATTCGTTGAGCGCAGCGGGAGAAATGCTTCAACGCCAGCGATTTTCCGATATCATGTACCGCAATCCCAATTTGAAACTTTTTTTGTATGTCCTTGTGGCTACGGTTCCTGCGGCAGTCGTCGGACTTGCTTTCTTAAAGCCCATTGAAGGCGCTTTTGGATCGTTACGATTTGTGGGTTTCGCGTTTTTATTTACCGGTTTGATCGTGTTCCTCACCAAAAAAGTTTCTGCCAAAGAACGTAATTTGAATCAAATTGGTTTGATGGATTCGGTGTGGATCGGACTGGCTCAGGTCGTGGCCTTGCTTCCCGGAGTGTCGCGTTCCGGTATGACAATTTCTATGGGGATTTTCCGGGGACTGAATCGCGACTTGGCTTTTCGCTTTTCATTTATTATGTCCATCCCCGCTATTTTGGGCGCTTTTCTAGTCAAACTCAAAAGTAATTGGCACGAGCTGCACAACGGACATTTCTGGGTTTATGTGGCAGGAGCCATCGTTTCTTTTGTTGTGGGTCTTCTGGTCATCAAAGTACTTTCCCGAATCATTATTCGCGGCAATTTTCATTGGTTTGCTTATTACTCGTTCTTCATTGGGTTGACCACGATTCTTCTGTCTTTCTGGATTCCTTAATTCCTCAATGCCTTCGCCAGTCGCCGTCATTCTTAAACCGGGAAAAGAAAAACCGGTTTTGGCCCGTCATCCCTGGATTTTTTCGGGCGCCATAAAACATATCGAAGGAAATTTTGGCGCAGGAGACCTGGCCGACATTCATGCGCACGACGGAAAGTTTCTAGGCCGTGGATATGTCAATACGCAATCACAAATTACCGTTAGAATTCTCACGTTTGAAGAGGAACCTATTGACGGGGCCTTCTTCAAAAAAAGAATCGGCCAAGCTATGGATTTCCGGCGGGATTGGATCCGTCCGGATACAAATGCCTATCGCATGCTTCATTCCGAAGGAGATTTTTTACCCGGGTTGGTTGTAGACCGGTATGCAGATTTTTTGATTGTAGAATTGCTCACGGCCGGAATCGACAGGCTTGGGGCGCTCATCGTCAAAACGCTTCAGGATTTGCTTCATCCAAAAGGAATTTTTCAAAAGGATGAGAGTGACATGCGGCGTCTGGAAGGGCTGACGCAGCGTCAGGCGGTGTTGGCCGGCGAAGTGCCGCCCAAGCCGCTTGAAATTCAAGAACACGGTTTGAAATTTTTTGTGGACGTGCACGGCGGACAAAAAACAGGATTTTTTCTCGATCAGCGCGAAAATCGTTTTCACTTGATGCGGCATGTACAAGGTAAACGGGTGCTCAATTGTTTTGGGTATACAGGGGCTTTTTCCGTGTACGCGGCAAAAGGAGGCGCTCAGAACGTAGTCACGGTGGATTCTTCGCGCGCGGCCTTAGACATGGCCGGAGAAAATTTGAAGCTCAATGGGTTTGATTCACCCGATTTCCCTTGTGTTCAGGAAGACGTATTTGAATTTCTTCGATCCAATCAAGACACATTTGACGTGATCATTCTCGATCCGCCTGCTTTTGCGCCCACGCGAAATGCGGTGATGCAGGCCGCCCGCGGATATAAAGACATTAACCGGCTGGCATTCAAGCGGCTTCAACCGGGAGGGCTGCTTTTTACCTACAGCTGCTCGCACCACATTGACGCCCTTTTATTTCAGAAGATTTTGTTCAGCGCGGCCTGCGATGCGAATGTGAATGCCCAAATTCTAGAAAAAACATCGAATCCTTGGGATCACCCGGTAAACATTTATCATCCGGAAGGCGAATATTTAAAAGGGTTTGTAATGGTTCGAGAATAGGGAATAGGGATGGTTCTCCTTCCGGAGAACCGTCCGTCCCTGAATTACTGAATTATGATATAATTCAGTTACAAAAGAGGCGTTCACTCATGGCTCGTGCATCGAAAAAAACATACATGTTAGGGGTTGGATTAGACGGAGATGGTCATTTTCGCTACACACGCGGCGAGAATTTCCATTTAGTTGGCGGAAGTCAAGAAACACACAAGGTGCTTCAGGAAAAAGCCATTAAAATTAACGAGCAATTAAGTAAAAAAGGGAAATCATTGGAACAAGTGGGAGCAGAAGAATTTCAAGAAATTGCCCATAAGGCGGGTCTTCAGCCCATCCCGCCGCAAAAGAAGTTACCGGGTGCATCAAACAATAGTTGAATGTAACCGTTCAGTTGCCCCTCGCCCTCGCGAAGCAGAGGGAGAGGGCGGACGCGGAACGCGCCGGGGTGAGGGTGTCGCCACTGAAACCCTCACCCTTAATCCCTCTCCCTTTCTCGCCTTCGGCGGAAGGGAGAGGGGCAGCTGAACGGTTACAGT
>JACQQR010000052.1 GCA_016206875.1 Candidatus Omnitrophota bacterium | reverse complement strand
TGGTGAAGTGGAATACGCCTTTGGCCGAGACCGGCGCCGCGATGGTTTCCAATTTATTGGGGCGCATTTCCGTTTCTCTTCAAGTTCCCATGTCCGAGGAAGAGGCTTTAGGCCGCACCGCATTTCTTGCCTCCGGATTCACGCAAACTTGGGATCAAACGAAAACTGCTTATCGCGTGCGGCTTCCTTCCGGCCGCAATGCCGAAGATCACCGAGCCGCATTAATCCGCAAAGTATTCGAGGCAGTCCAAAATCCCGTTGTGTGGGGCATGGATTTCACATTTCAGAGCACAGATATGAGCTATTCCATCACCCAACAAGCCTTAAGTGAAACACTCGATGCGCTATCCACCGCCAGACACACCCTGCAATCCGCGTAATCATCAATTTGCTTTGAAACTCCTAGATATGTAACCAAGTTGTTACATGTTTATGCTACTAAATTAAACACATTTGTAAAAAGTTTTTTTGTCTGTTAAATTTAACTTAGAGTCTTTAAAGGCACCATGCTCTGTAGGATTAGCTGGGCAAGCTAAGAAAGGCCTGCACTGAGCGATGGAACATAACCGTGTTGTCTCTTCTACAATGAATTTTACTTCAAGCGGAAAAAGTCATCGCCTGAGGAAATCGATTGCTTTATTTACGGCGATCACCTTTGTGCTGTCTCAAACTGATGTCATCGCCGCCATGTCGTTTGTGCCTTTCTCGCCAACTGCGCCACCCGGTTTTGATCCCAATCTTCGTTATCAGCAGCAAATTTCTGACAATCCAATAACGCCCCCTGAAGTTGCTTTTACGGGAGAATCTGCGCCCGGAGCTTCGGGTCAAGTCAGCGCAGGGCCTGATGGGACCAGTTCCGGTTTTATGAGCGAGGAAGAAGTGCTGGAAATGGCCAATGAAGAATTGGACTTTGAAGCTGAGGATCAAGAAGAAGAAAATGAAGAAGTAGTTTTTGAGCTGGAAGAAGACGCGGAGAATTTATTGGAAGAAGCCGCTGAAAATCTGGAAGCGGCTTCCCAAGATACTTTCGAATCTTTGGATCCAACGCGATTTCGCGCCAAAGATATGTCGCTTGAATTCCTGAGGCTTTATTTTGAATATTATCCATCGGAGTTTAACAACTACCGTGAGCTGCTACATGATTACGCCTCTATTTCTCAGAACTTCAAAGATTCCGGAGGCAATAGCGCCACAGTTTCCTATGGAGAGATTGCCTCAGAACTTGATTTGATTGCCGGGACGGATTTTACTCAACTCTCCGCGCTTGCCCCTTTAAGCAATGCCCACAAAGAGGCCCATGCTTTCTGGCTTTCTCGTTATTACCGCTACTTCTTGAGCGATTCGTACGCGCCCGGCTCCATCACCGGGATGCTTCAAAACCAGGACGGCACGCTTACGATTGAAAAAGGAGGCGGGGAAAGCTGTGTTATTTCTCCTCAAGAAAACGATCGACTCATTCGCGAAACGGTGCTGATCGACGGAAAACTGTACCAGTATGACTATGGAACAAACGGGAAACTTGTTTCCACGCAATATCTGGATGATGAGGGCAAAACGATTCTCGAACTTTATAGTGCCGACGGCAAGATGCGTGAGAAACGTTTCTCGGACGGTAGCCGCGAAGAATATGTCTATCAGGGCACGCAGCTAGCGCTTATGAAAAAGTTGGATGCAAACGGTTCACTCGCCACCTCGCAGGAATATGTGTACGGAGAAAATAACTCGCTCATTCGAATTGAAGAGCATCAATTTGACGCCGGTGAGAAAAAAGTCAAAACATTTGTTTATGATCCGGACGGCGACTGGATGATGACGCGTATTTGGGATGCCGCAGAAACGGCAGAAACGTTGGAACGAGTGGAGTATCCCGATGAAAGAATAGAAAAATATTTCTATAGCGCAGAACATCAATTAAGCGAGACGCAGTTTTTTTCAAGAGAAGGAGTGCCGGAGCATAGAGAAGAATATAGCTACGGAGCCCGGGGAGAGCTTGCCGAAAGCAGGATTTTTGACGCGGGCGGAACTTTGATTCGTACCTCGCGCCATGAATACGGAGGGGATGAGGTTTTGGATGAGATCACATCCCGGGATCCGGAGGAAAATTTACTGGCGAAGAAAAATTTTGATGCCTCGGGACGTGCATTGGCATCGGTTCGATACAGCCCGGAGGGCTCAATCCTGGAAACGGAAATTTATTCCTACAACGCCGCCGGCCTTCTCCAAAAAAGCGCCTCTTCGGATGCCGAGGGCCGTTTGCTTGTGGAGCGTTTTTTCAACACAAGCGAAAAAATCACCCAATTTAGAACTTTTGATGAAATGGGGGCGCTTGTCGAGAAAAAAGAATTTATTTATGGGATCGACGGGAAAAACGGAAAGTTGACGGAAACCAAATTTTTTAACGGAACAAATGTGCCGGTCAAAACAGAAAGTTATGAATATGGCCCGCAAGGAGAGGTGATTCGAACAACCGAATTCGTGTTTGCGGACGGAAAGTTGGCCAGAAAAAATGTATACGACGCAGAAAAGCATTTGGTGGAAGAACACTTGATGAATGAAGAAGAACAGCCCGCCGTGATCCGTTTGTTCGATTCTTTGGGCAACATGCAACAAGAAGAAAGAAATAGCTACGGTGCCGGTGGAAAGCTTGAAACAGTCGGCCGTTTTATTCCGGGGGAAGGCGCGGAACTTCGTTTGCTTGAAGAAGAATTCTATCAAACCATTGCCAATACTCAAAAACTGATTCAAAAGAAAAATTATGATTCATTGGGCACCGTCCGGGAAATCCAAGATTATGCCTACGATTCGGAAGGGAGAGTTACCAGTATTCTTCTATCCGGTACAGAAGGCGCCGTCATCAGCCGAGAGCAGTATAAATATGACGGGCAAGGAAAGCTTGCGGAAAAAGAAGAATTCGGCGCCGGCGATATCCTGAAAAAAGTCAGCCATTTTCGAGAAATCCAGGGACAGCCCGCGCTCATTGAACTCAAAGAATATGAAGATTCAGAGGCGCTGAAAAAGAAAGAAGTGTATGACTATGAAGAGTCTTCCGGCCGGCTGATTGCCATCAGCCAGTTCGACGGCCAAGAAGAGCTGATCCAAAAAGAAGAGTATTTTTATGGCACCGGCTCGCTCTTCAATCAAATTCGTGTTTCCGACAAAGACGGTAAGAAAATGTCTGAGCAGTTCTTGGATCCAAGCGGACTGACTACAAGCGTCAAATATTATGATGCCTTGGGAGAATTAGCGCAAACAGAAGAGTATGTCTATGACGCCGCTGGGAAACCCACCCAAATCAATGTGTCGGATAAAAATAGCAAGAAAATCAAGGAGCAGCTCTTAAATGCCGCCGGCCAAATTTCCGAAACGAAATTTTTTAATACAGAAGAGATTTTTGATAAGCAGGAAAAATATATTTACGACGCCAATCAAATTCTGAGCCGCATCGACACACTCAGCGCAGACGGAAAAAAGCTATCAGAACAATCTCTTACTGACGGGCGAATTACCAACGCCAAGTTTTTTGATGCAGCCGAAGCATTAAGCCGCCAGGAAAATTATATTTATGATGCCAATGGAAACATGATTCGCGTGGATGTGTTGTCTCCGGCGGGCATTAAATTGACGGAGCAATTGTTGAATGCTGCCGGAGAAGTGACCGGAATGAATTTGTTTGACGCAGCCGGAGGCCTGGAGCAGATCGAAGAATATGTCTACACAGCGGACGGCATATTGAGTCAAATTAATGTATTCGATCGCAATCATAAAAAATTGATGGAACAGGTGCTCGATGCCCCAGGAAAAAAAGTGGTCGAAGTACGAAATTTCGATTCCGCGGAATTATTTAGCGGCAAGGAACTTTATTTCTATGATGCGGGCGGTACACTGACGGCTATTCATCTCTTTGATCAGAACGGCAAAAAGCTAACCGAACAAATCTTTGATGCGGAAGGCAAGAAAGTGGTGGAAGTAAGAAATTTTGATGTCCTAGAAGCATTCAGCGGAAAAGACCTCTATTTTTATGGGGCAGACGGCCTTCTGGATCGTATCGATGGTTACGATAAAGACGGAAAGAAAGTAATTGAGCAAGAGTTTGATGCCGCCGGAACCAAGATCGCGGAAGTCAGGAATTTTGACGCCTCCGGAGTATTTTCCGGAAAAGAGCGGTATGTTTATGGAGCGGGTGGAATTCTAGAAAGAGTAGATATCTTCGATGAAAACAACAAGAAAGTGATGGAGCAAAAATTTGACGCCGAAGGAAAAAAGGTAGTGGAGGTCGGGAATTTTGACGTGACCGAGACGTTTACCGGCATGGAGCGTTATCTTTATGACGCAAGCGGTGTACTTGATGCCATTCATGTTTTTGACAGAGAAGGAAAGAAAACTGCCGAACAGATCATGGATGAATCAGGTCAAAAAGTAATCGAAGTCAGGAATTTTGACGCTCAAGAAACGTTTTCCGGTAAGGAACTTTATTTTTATGCGGACGGAATCTTAAATGCGATTTACGTATTTGACAAAGACGGAAAGAAAATGGCCGAGCAAAAATTAGACGCGCAGGGCCGTAACATTGAGGAAGTGAAGAATTTTGATGCCGCCGGAACATTTTCCGGAAGCGAGCTTTATTTTTACGACACGGATGGAGTTATAGCCCAGATTCATTTGTTTGGCGCGAATAACAAGAAATTTGCCGAGCAGCAATTTGATGCGGCCGGCCAAAAAGTACTCGAGGTGAGAAATTTTGACGCCGCCGAAGAGTTCTCCGGAAGCGAAGTTTATTCGTACGGCGCAAACGGAATCTTGGAGACAATTCAAATCCTTGACAAAAATGGCAAGAAAACTGCGGAGCAAACATTGGATGCGGAAGGCAAAAAGGTGGCCGAAATAGCGGCCTTTGATGCCTTGGAGGAGTTTTCCGGTAAGGAAGTTTATTTGTATGATGCGGACGGAATTTTGGACGCCATTTACGTGTTTGATACAAACGGGAAAAAAACTGCTGAACAGATCATGGACAGGACAGGACAAAAAGTAATTGAAGTCAGGAATTTTGATGCCTTCGAGGAGTTCTCCGGTAAAGAGCTTTATTTTTATGGCACGGACGGAATTTTGGACGCCATTCATGTGTTCAATCAAAACGGAAAAAAGACCGCCGAACAAATAATGGATGAGCTGGGCAAACAAGTCATTGAAGTCAGGAATTTTGACGCCGCCGAAGAGTTCTCCGGCAAAGAGCTTTATTTTTATGGAGCCGACGGGATTTTGGATACCATTCACGTCGTCGACCGAAACGGAAAAAAGACCGCCGAACAAATAATGGATGAGCAAGGCAAAAAACTTATTCAGGCGAATAATTTTGACTCATCTGAAGAGTTCTCCGGAAGCGAGCTTTATTTTTACGAAACGGGCGGCGTTTTACAGGCCATTCATGTGTTTGATAAAAATGGAAAGA
>JACQQR010000050.1 GCA_016206875.1 Candidatus Omnitrophota bacterium | reverse complement strand
GGTATCTGGTATCTGGTATCTGGTGAAACAAATACTAGGTGCATGACCGTAGCTGCTCTGTCACCCCCGCGAAAGCGGGGGTCCAGTGACTTGGGCTTTGATACAATGCGAAAGTCGCTAGATTCCCGCTTTCGCGGGAATGACAACTAAGCCATCCTTTTCGGAATGGCGTTTCGATATGCTTGTTCCACTTTTTCCAAACTCAAATCAACGAAATCAGCAATTTTGAGCCGCTCACCGCCCACCACTCCGATTTTTTGAAACGGCACTGAAAATTGTTTCAGCACTTCTTCGAACTTTGCTGTATTTTCGGGCGCCACACTCATCACGGCGCGCGATTGGCTTTCTCCAAAAAGGGCGGCGTCGGTTCGCACATTTTGCTCACCCATTTTTCCGAGCGAAGTAATTTGAGCGCCGGTATTTTTCCCGGGTTCACTCATGCAGCACTCAGCCAATGCTACGGCCAGACCGCCGTCAGAAAGATCATGCACAGAGCGCATCAATTTTTCTTTATTTGCCTTCAGCATTGCTTGGTGAAGGCTCATTTCTTTTTTAAGGTCTAAACGAGGCGGGATTCCGGCGCGCATTCCGTGCATTTCCAATAAATATTGCGAGCCGCCCAGCTCACTGAAAGTTTCGCCGACAAGATATATTATATCCTGATTTTGCTGAAATGACATAGGCACGGCGCGGGAAATATCGTCCAACACACCCACTACGCCAATCGTAGGCGTAGGATAAATTGCGCCTCCGGGGTTTTCATTGTAAAAACTGACATTGCCGCCGGTTACGGGAATGCCAAAAGCGCGGCAGGCATCAGAAATGCCGCGGATTGCCTGATGAAACGTCCAGTACACTTCCGGTTTCATGGGATTACCGAAATTCAAGCAGTCGGTAATTCCCAGCGGCTCGGCGCCCGTACAAATAACGTTGCGCACGGCCTCGGCCACGGCAATTTTGCTTCCTTCGTACGGATCCAAATAACAATACAGCCCGTTGCAATCGCTCGAAGCAGCCAGCGCGCGGCGCGTTCCTTTAATGCGCACCAACGCAGCGTCATGACGGCCGGGCAAATAGACCGTGTCGGTGCGAACCATGTGATCATATTGCTCATAAATCCACGCCTTGGAAGCAATCGAAGGCACGTCGAGAAGTTTGAGCAGTACGTCATTGCTTAGCTTATCATTCGCGCCTTTCCGCCCCGGCGGACCCGCTGAGGCGGGCGCGGAATGACAAGGAAGCGAATTGACGTCAAACGCCCGCGTTTCTTTCAGATGAGCCGGCTCGCGCTCTTCGCGAATGTACACCGGGCCTTCATCGGCCAGCGCTTTAGCGGGAATTTCTGCAACTAATCGCGAGCCTTCGTACACGCGCATCAGGTGCCCTTCAGTGACCTCGCCCAATTTCACCGCGTGCAAATCCCATTTTTCAAAAATATCTTCTACGATTTTTTCCTTCCCTTTTTGGGCGATGATGAGCATGCGCTCTTGCGACTCGGAGAGCATCATTTCGTAAGGAATCATGCCCGTTTCGCGCTGCGGCAATTTATCTAAATCGATTTGAATGCCTGTGCCCGCACGACTTGCGGTTTCACACGTAGAACATGTGAGCCCGGCCGCACCCATGTCTTGAATCCCGACAACAGCGCCCGATTTGATAACTTCCAAACAGGCCTCGAGCAATAATTTTTCTTTGAAGGGGTCTCCCACCTGCACTGCGGGACGGTCTTCCTGAGACTCCTCGGTGAGCTCGCGAGAGGCAAACGCGGCGCCCCCGAGCCCGTCGCGTCCTGTGTCCGCGCCCACATAATAAACGGGATTCCCGATTCCTTTGGCCGCGCCTTTAGCCAGCTCTTCATGTTTTAAAATGCCGACGCTCATTACGTTCACCAGAGGATTTCCTTCATACGATGAGTCAAAATAAATTTCTCCGCCGACGGTAGGCACGCCGATGCAATTGCCGTAATGCGCCACACCGGCCACCACGCCTTTCAACAAATGCTTGGATTGAGGACTGTCGAGATTGCCAAAGCGGAGCGAATTGAGATTAAAAATTGGACGGGCGCCCATCGTGAAAATATCACGCAGGATTCCGCCCAGGCCGGTGGCTGCGCCTTGGAAAGGTTCCACGGCTGAAGGATGATTGTGCGATTCCATTTTGAATACCACAGCCAGATTGTCGCCAATATCCACACAGCCGGCATTTTCCTCGCCCGCCTTGACCATAACGGCCTTCCCGTCTTTGGGAAAAGTTTTTAAGAGTGCGCGGGAATTTTTGTAACTGCAGTGCTCCGACCACATCACACTAAAAATCCCCAGCTCGGTAAAATTCGGCTCGCGTCCCAAAATCTTTTTGATGTGCTCGTACTCTTCGGACGTAACGCCGTGTGCGCGGATACGTTCGGAAGTGATCGCGGGTTCATGATATTTCATAATTGGTTTCGTTTCAGTCATCCTCTAACCCTTTGTCATTCCCGCGAAAGCGGGAATCCAGTGACTTTTGTTTTCCATCATCGGTGGCTGAAAGTCGCTGGATTCCCGCTTTCGCGGGAATGACAAGATAGTAGAGATTCCCAAATCGCTCGGCCGTCGTCTGATCCCAGAATGTCTTCGGAAGCGCGTTCCGGGTGCGGCATCATTCCGAGCACATTGCCCTTTTCATTCATGATGCCGGCGATGTGTTCGGCTGCCCCGTTGGGATTAAACTCGTCAGCCACTTGGCCGCTTTCCGAAGAGTAGCGGAACACGATTCGGTTTTGATCTTGTAACTCTTTGAGTGTGTCGGGAGAAGCTGTGTAATTGCCTTCTCCGTGTGCAATCGGAATGCGCAGCACCTGCCCATTCTTCAAGCGATTCGTAAATGTAGACCCGGTGTTTTCTGTGCGAAGCCAAACATGTTTGCAGACAAATTTAAGTGAACGATTCGGAAGCATCGCACCCGGCAGAAGCCCGGCCTCGAGCAAAATCTGAAAACCGTTGCAAATCCCAAGCACATTGCCGTCACGCCGTGCGTACTCGACCACTTCTTTCATCACCGGTGAAAACCGTGCGATCGCCCCGCAACGCAAATAATCTCCGTAACTAAACCCGCCGGGCAAAATCACCAGGTCGGGATTTTTGAGATCATGATCTTTGTGCCAGACATAGGACACATCGCATTTCATAACATCGCGCATCACATGCCAACAGTCCGAATCACAATTAGAACCGGGAAATACGATTACGGAGACTTTCATTTTTTCCCCTACGTATCACTGCGGCCCCGACTCGCAGGCCGGGGTAAACTCCGGCTGGAATTTTAACCCATGCTTGCTGTGTGTCATTCCGGCGAAGGCCGGAATCTTGTTTTTAATTTTCCAGCAAACCGTGATACAAATCATTCCACTCCGGATTCTCCTGCTCAATCAAGTTCACTTTCCACTGTCTCTTCCAAGATTTAATTCTTTTTTCAGCTTCGATTACATCTTCAATATAATTACTGCTTTCAAAGTAAACTAACTTTTTGACAAAATATTTCTTTGTAAATCCGGCTATTTTGCCTTCCCTGTGCTCTTGAACTCTTCTGATTAAATCATTAGTCACTCCAATATATAAGACACCGTGTTTCTTGCTGGCTAAAATATAAAGGTAATATTCTTTCATCTGTCAAAAGCTTAAGATTCCGGCCTTCGCCGGAATGACACCTAGCAAACGTGTCACCCCAATGCAGGCTAGGGTCTTAGGGATTAAGATTCCGGCCGGAGTTTACCCCGGCCTACGATCCGGGGCCGCAGTGACACGCTAAGAAATACTTATTTCATACTGCTCAATCACTGGATTTACGAGAAGTTTGTCGCACATTTCTTTTACCCGGTTCTGTGCATCGATTTCATTGTTGGCATTCAGAGTTAATTCAAAGTGTTTGCCGGCGCGAACGTCGGAAGCATCCTGGAAGCCAAGCGAATGCAGCGCTTCAAGAATAGTTTTCCCCTGCGGATCCAAAACAGATTTTTTCAGCGTTACGTTGATTTTGGCATTAAATGTTTTCATCCCAACTTCCCTGTCACTTTCTCGAGCATTTCTTGATAGGCGCTTTCCACATCGCCTAAATCGCGGCGGAAACGGTCTTTATCGAGCTTACGTCCCGTGCCTTTTTCCCAGAAGCGGCAGGTGTCGGGCGAAATTTCATCGGCCAGAATGATCTGTGCGCCCGCGCGGCCGAACTCCAGCTTGAAATCGACCAAATCAATATTGAGTTTCTCGAAAAATTTACGAAGAAAATCGTTTACCCGCAGTGCGTATTGGCGGATGGTTTCAAGCTCCGCCCGTGTGGCCAGTCCCAAAGCCAGCGCGTGCTCCTCGTTAATAAGCGGATCGGCTAATGCATCTTTTTTGTAATGGATTTCGTACACCGGCTCTTTGAGGCGAATGCCCTCTTCAATGCCCAAAAGTTTGGACATCCCTCCTGCCGTAATATTCCGCACCGTAACTTCGAGCGGAATGATCTGGACTTTTCGAATCAACATTTCACGGTCGGAAAGCTGCTTTACAAAGTGAGTCGGAATGCCTTCCTTTTCCACATGTTGGAAAAGCACCGAAGAAATTTTGTTATTCACCGCGCCTTTACCCGTAATCGTTCCCCGTTTCAAAGCGTTAAAGGCCGTGGCATCGTCTTTGAACTCTTGAATATAGAGCGCCGGATCGTCTGTTTCGAAAATTTTTTTGGCCTTGCCTTCGTAGATCAGTTTGAGTTTGGTCATAGAATTGTCATTCTTCGCTTCGCTCAGAAGATAGGCGAAGCCGTTTGAAAATTGCATCCACATTTTTCGTGTGATAATCGTAATCAAAAATATTTTCAATTTCTTTTTTACTTAAGTATTGGGTCATTGAAGCGCTTTTGAGCACCACCGATTTCAAGTCTGCGCTTTTGTCCCACACCTTCGCCGCACTTTCTTGAACCATTTTATACCCTTCTTCCCGCGTGAGCCCTTTTTTCACCAACTCCAGAAGAAGCCCTTGCGAGAACACCATGCCTCGCATAAGTTCCAAATTCTTCTTCATATTGTCTTTGTTGACCACCAAATTTTCGATGATCGTGGTCATCTCCGAAAGCATGAAATCGAGCGCTATCGTAGCGTCAGGAAAAATGACGCGCTCCACGGAAGAATGTGTGATATCGCGCTCATGCCACAGCGCCTGGTTCTCCAGCGCGGCCTGGGCATAGCCGCGAATGAGGCGCGCCAGCCCCGCCACGCGCTCGCAAGAGACAGGATTTCGTTTGTGCGGCATGGCCGAAGAGCCTTTTTGGCCTTTGGCGAATAATTCTTCCACTTCTAACGTTTCTGTTTTTTGAAGAAGCCGGATTTCTGTGGCCAATTTCTCAAGCGATCCGGCAGTCACGGCTAAGGCGGCCATAAAATAGGCATGGCGGTCACGCTGAATAATTTGTGTTGAAATAGGCGCCGGCTCTAAACCCAACCCTTGGAGCGCTGCTTCTTCCACTTCCGGCGGGATATTGGCAAAGGTCCCGACCGCTCCGGAAATTTTTCCGAAGGCGATTTGCCGCGCAGCTTCTTCCAACCGCTCAAGATTCCGCTGGAACTCCGCATAAAAAAGCGCCATCTTGAGGCCAAAGGTGATGGGCTCGGCATGAACTCCGTGACTGCGCCCCACCATTAACGTGAATTTATGTGCGCGCGCCTTTTTACCGAGCGCGCGAATCAAACGTTTGACATCCCCCATCAAAAGTTGGGAGGCCTCTTTGATTTGCAAAGCCAACCCCGTATCGAGCACATCGGAAGAAGTCATGCCGAAATGAATCCAGCGGCCTTCCGGCCCCATCTCTTCATTGGCATAAGTTAAAAAGGCAATGACATCATGTTTTACGGTACGCTCAATTTCTTGAATGCGGGCTACATCAAATTTGAAATTTTTTGTTTTACTTCTCAGTTTGGAAGGAATGTCTTTGGGAATGATACCTAATTTTGCCTGCGCTTCGACAACAGCCAGTTCCACCTCAAGCCAGGTTTTAAACTTGTTTTCTTCTGTCCAGATTTGACCCATTTGGGGGCGGGTGTATCGAATAATCATAAAACCTCTCCAGGGAAAATTCCAAGATACCGCTCAGGATATAATTTGTAAACTACTAAAAATTATGCTGCCAGGGCATCCTGACCCCCGGTTTTTTTCTTAAGCCCCAGCACAAACCGGCGGGTAACGTCAAATTGCCCCATCAATTTTTGAATCGCAATTGCAAACACGATGGCAGTGATCCATTGCAATCCGAAGACAATTACGGTTTGATGCCAATGAGAAAAATCCAGCAACCTATCAGCCGGCACTACCGCCAATTTATTGAATAAATAAATGCCAAAGGCATAAGACCCAATCCAGGCCAGCCATGAAACGGTTTTGCGGAAATAAAAAAATAGGGGCACAGCGGTGATGGAAATCAACACACCTAATATTTGATAGAGCTTCACCCATTCACCCGGTAGAGGCGTTATGAAACAAAAGATATAAACGGCATAGGCCGCGAGTGAGGTGACAGAAAAAATAGAAATAGTACGGCGTGAAAAAAGCGCCTCCGGAAAACGGCGAAGCCCGTATCCTAAAAGGAAAAAGGGCAATAGATAATTAACTCCGTAAATGGAAAAGAGCTTGGTGGGTTCAAAAGCCACATGGAACAATAAAGATACTGCCAGAAAAACAAGCCAGCGCTGGATCGTCGCCAATAATTTAAGCGAATCGAGAATGCCCACCAAAATAAAAATCCAGAATACTGAATACAAAAACCACATTTGTTCGTAAGGCACAAAGTAAATTTTATAAATTTCGGCCAGCGGCTGATGTTCACCAAAAGAAACTACGGAAAAAAAGGCGTATTGAATTGTAGAAACTACGGCAAACGGAATCATGATGCGCCGCGCTTTTCCGAAAACCAGTTTCTGAAATGTCCCGCGCGCGGCCGGCGAGGCCGCGTATAAATAGGCCGAAATTACGGTAAAAAGCGGCATGCGAATCGGAGTAAAAATATAGTAGAGAAAACGAAACGCAGAGGCCACGGAAGAATCGTCCACTCCGCGAGCTAAATCGTCATGAATAATATAGCCGGCTACCACCAATAGAATGGCGATGCCACGCAGCGTTTCAATGGATTGATCTTTATGGGTTTGGCTCATCCAAAATGGTAGCCCCTACGGGAGTCGAACCCGTGTTACCTGGCTGAGAACCAGGCGTCCTAGGCCACTAGACGAAGGGGCCTTTCTACTACGGCATAACAATAGCCTGTCATTCCGCGCCCGCCTCAGCGGGCGCGTTCAGGGGGTGACAACATTATTCATTTTGCAACAATTCAGTTGTAATAGAACTACAGGAATCATAACTCTCAAGGCCTTAATTTACCAAGAAATTATTTTAATATTTCTTTGAAAAACTCAATGAGGGAGGCGCTGAAATGTTCAAGATTAAATTGGGCGGCACGCGATTTTCCTTTTTGAATCAATTCTTCGCGGAATGCCGGATCCGTCAGAATCCGGTTAATGGCTTGTCCCAAAGCGCTGTCGTCATGCTCCGCAATGAGCAAGGCCCCGTCCCCGGCCTCGTAAGGAATTTCGCCGGTATTTGCGGCAATGACGGGAATCCCCTCTTTCATGGCTCTAAACAACACTTCATTGAAAGGCTCCCGCCACGCAGGCGTAGATAAAGAAGGGAACACGATAAAATCCATCGCGGGAAAATACTGAGCGTAGGCGCCGTCTTGGGCATCATAAATTATCTTAAGGCGCGAGGACATACCCAAGTCACCTGCCAAAGCGCGAAGCCGGAATTCCAAAGGACCCCGCCCCACAAAAAGCAGGCTCAAATTAACAGGAAGTTTTGCCACGCATTCCATCAGCCATTCCAGCCCGTTTTCTTCCCGTAAAGCGCCCGCATACCCCAAAACCTTAAACTGCAATCCCAGAGATTCCTTTACATTAGCCGCTTCTTGACCGGCGGGCAGCACTGAGCTCTTCGTCTCCGGCAGCTCTTTTCCAAGCGGCAAATTAAAGCCGGCGATTTCCGCTATTTTTCCGGCAAACCGTTTTCGCAGCAGCATATCGGTCACTGTTTTCCCCGAGGAAATAATGCCGTCAAGATATTGATAATTAAATCGCTCCCAAAACCGGCGGAGGGAATGAAAGCGCCTAAAGAAATTATCCTCCGCCGAAGCGACAACGCGCGACCATGGCATAAACATTCTTCGTAACAGAAGCCATTTCGTGACTTCAAAGCGGCTGGGGTCTTCATCCACCCATAAAATATCCGGATAAAATTTGAACCCTTCTTTGAAATCGTTGATAAACGAAGGGGCCAAAATACGCACTTGAATATCCGATCGGTTTTGTGATAAGGCCGCCAATTTTTGATGGTATTCAGGACGGGAAACTTTTTTACTGATCACTAATATTTTCATGCTTGACCGTGAGCTTTTAGCGATTACCCTGTTCGGTAAGTTTACGCATGGTTTGTCACCCCCGCGAAAGCGGGGGTCCAGTGACTTCGAATTGCGTAGCAAAAGTCACTGGATTCCCGCTTCCGCGGGAATGACAAATTTCTCTTAATAAGGTGTGAGTTGCTTTTTTCGTAAACCCGACTCGTGATAAATTTGTTCCATGCCAAAAGCTTGATCTTCCAACCGGTAACGTTGAAGCGCCCGCTTTCTTGCCTCTCTGCCCATCTGAGCCCGTAACGGCTCATCGGACAATAACTCGGTGACCGCCTTAGCCAGCGAACGAGAGTCTTGAGGCGCCGTCAAAATGCCGGTTTTTCTATCAACAACAATTTCAGGAACCGCCCCGCTGTGATTGGCCACACAAGGAACACCCACAGCCATCGCTTCCAGCGCCTCAAAAGGAAACGGCACACGCACCCCGGTGTAGATGAGGAGATCCATCGAGCTGATTTCGGAAATCTCCCCTATTCTACCTAATTTTAAACCGGGAATCGATTGCTTCATTTTTTCACTCAAACTTTGCGCAGGACCCGCAGAAGGCAAAATAAAAAATTTCACATGCTCGAACTCCAAATACACCAGCCGTATCGCTTGTATCAAAGAATCAACGACATGCGGATTATTTCCATAAAGAACGAGGGCAACTGATTTAAACTTTTTTATTGTGTCTAACTCGGAAGCGGTCTCATGTTGCAAAATGCCTACAGGAATTGGCTCCACTTTGTTGCGTAGAATGCCGGAAATCCGGATATTTCTGGCCACATATCTGGAAACCGAAAGAAATTTATCAACAAACAAAGACAGAGCGGAGAATACAAACCTTGGAAAGCGCCGGATGGGCAGCGTTTCCTGCACCACCCAAAACAAGGGCTTTTTAGATAAGAGCCGTACCGGAAGCATTTGCACACAAGCGGATAAGGAATGAACTTGAATGATATCGATGGAATATTTGCGGATGATTTTTAAATATTCAAAAGTAAGAAAAATTTGATTCCATACAAGTCTCAGCTGTTTCAATAAGTTCCACGAGCCGACACATTCCTCGAGATGCGTCCTCACACAGCGAATCTTTTGCTTGGAGGCGTATTCATACAAGCGGCCGCTCGTGTTAGGCGAACTAGCGATTGTCACCTGAAATTCATCGGATGGAAGTGAAGCAAAGGAAAGCACGAGCCGTTCAGCGGCTCCGAAAGAAGTGAATGCATGGGCAACAAGAATACGGGTCATCTCTTTCTCCTACGCAAGGCGAACCAAGGTGACTGTCACTTCAGTGACTGTCACCTATTCAAAAAAAGTGACAGTCACCAAAGGTGACAGTCACTTCTGAATCAGGTGACTGTCACTTCAGTGACTGTCACTTTGATTCACCTTGACTCAAGCCTAACCCGTAATCGGTCTCTTTTCAAAAACTAAAGTATTTGGAAGGGGAGAGTGCATGACCGTAGCTGTTTTGTCACCCACTCTGAACGGTTGCAAACTTCGCAGGCCGGATTAAATGATTGGAAGAAGTGACTGGATAGAAAGAGCATCTACCCGGGAGGTTCTTTTCTTTTTCCCGTTAGCCTCATAAACTGTTACCGAAATTTTTGTTTTTCCCTTAGAAGGCCGGTATTCAGTTACTGTTACGGGTTTGCCGTTTACATCATATTCGGTATACGTTGCTCCGGAAATTGTGCCGGCACGCCTCTTCACTGTCAAAAGACTTTTTGGGTTTTGTCCGTAATAATGAATTTCACTGCTCAGTGGAACACCCAAACTATTTTTTTGAATCGTTTCGCGGCTTTGAAGAATATTGTTTTGATGCCGTTCTGTTACTTCAGTAATACCCGAAACAGATCCCCTGGAAAATTTATGCGTTATTGTATTGGAAACAGATTCGATTATAGCGCCTGTTTCCGAATCGAACGTTCTTTCGGTACGTGTTTTGACGCGTTTATCAATTGCTTTTTTACTATTCCTATAGATTACGGTTTCTTTCTCGATAGTTGCAGGCACCGAGGGCAAAGTATAAGAATTGCCCTGCCGTCTCCAATTACTTTGTGTTGTAGTTTCTGTCCCGAGAAGTCTGCTGCCCAAAGAATTCCAGATATAATCCTGGTGCATTAAATGAAGACCGGAGGCCGATGTGCTGGAATAAAGATCGGCCGTTGCTACTCGAACGGTGTTTCGTCCAAATTTCTTTAAACCCAGGGTAAGTACATTCGTATAAGGATTAGAAGTGGTGCCAATTCGAACTATTTGGTCTACACCGTCAGTTCCGGCAGAAACAGATAAAATATTAAATGCATAAATGGGTTGATCGGCAAATACTACCGCGCCGGAAGGGGCGGCTTCTGCAATCAATCCCTCATAAAAATTGGTGATAGCTTTTATTCCCTGGGTCGACACACCGCGCTGAACCAAGTCTGAGCGCAAGTTGAGATTGGGCGAAAACGCCGGGAGGATAAATCCTTGAATAGTAAAGCCGGCTCTGATTAATGGCCGCTCCAGCGTAAGCGGTGTGCTCGAGACGAGATTGAGAGTAGCTCCTGTAGGCTGCCGAAAAGAAAATGTTTCGCTCTCGGCTATAGTGAAGGAGTTGAAGTTTAAGAGCGTTTGATCGGAGGTTGTAATATTTAAAGAAGCGCCCGAATCAATTACAGGACTGGCGCTGCCGACAAATATCGTTGACCCCCGCCCAAGGAAAAGAGGCGAGCCATTATGAGTAAAGCTTCCGGAAACGGTCAAGCCCGTACCAGCATTAATCTGATCAAGAGTCAAATCACTCAACTCGCCATTGATGAAAATACGGTCTTCTTCATCAATTAGAATGTCTCCATTAATAGTGATATTGCCGGCTGAATCTTGGGTATAGGCCGGCTCGTCATTAGTGGTAATCGCTCCGCTATGATCCGCCAGAAATTCAACGGTGGTAGGCATCTGTGCGGTTTGGTCTACTGACAAAATATGAACCTGTCCGGGGTCTGCCGGTTTTGTGGGCGTTTGAGCTGTTACGGGGGCGGCGTTTACGGGTCCAACGGGAGCCGCTCCGCCTTCTGCGAAGCTGATTGAGGGAGAAATAATTCCGCCGAAAATTGCAAAATAAATTGCCAAAAACAACCGGGATATTTTATATTTCACGGGAGCAATTCCCTTTCATATTCATACAGTATTTTAAACCTATTTAGCCGTAACTATGGCACATGGTGTTCGACTTGTCAAATAAGTAACGGCAACTGTAACGGCAACTGTAGGGATTACCTTACGCCAGCATGATCCAAACAAAAATAGGAACCGTCCCCAATGGCACTTCCTTAAGCGGCCAAGGCATATAAGGCCCGCCATTCGACCCTTGTCATTTTCAGCGCTGGATAATGTTTTGGCTGCTGTTTAACCATTCTGGGTTCTATC
>JACQQR010000056.1 GCA_016206875.1 Candidatus Omnitrophota bacterium | reverse complement strand
GTCTAGTTCTTCGCGGACTTTCATTTCTAAATGATATACATAATCCGTGTACGTACCCGGATAGCGAATCACGCGTCCGCCTTTGACATCGAAAATCTCTGTGGCCACGCGGTTGACGAACGTGCGGTCGTGACAGATGAAAAACACAGTGCCGCGAAATGCGGCCAGCGCTCCGGCCAAAGCCTCCACAGTTTCAAAGTCCAAATGGTTGGTGGGCTCGTCGAGAAGCAGTACATTACTTTTGGAGAGCAAAATGCCGGCCAGGCACAGCCGCGCCCGTTCGCCGCCGCTTAACACCGTTACTTTTTTGCGCACGTCCCCGCCCTTGAAAAGAAAACTGCCGGCGATGTTCAAAATATCCTGCTGGGTCACCCCGTCAGCGGCCTTCGAAGAAAGATAAGCGTACACATCCAAATCGGCGGCAATCGATTGATACACGTGCTGGGCGTAATAGGCAATCTTGAGCCCATTGCCCCACCGGAAGCCGCCGGCCTTGGGCTCGAGATCCGCGGCGATGGTGCGCAAAAACGTGGTTTTTCCCTGACCGTTATCTCCCAACACAGCCACCTTGGCGCCGCAATAAGCCTCCACTTGAATGTGGCGTGCCACCATTTTTCCCGGATACCCTACTTCCAGCTCCTCAGTGCGAATCGCCAGCCCGTTGCGAACGTCGACAGCGGGAATTTTGATATTCACGGCGGCCAGCGGGCCTTCCACTTCCAACGGCTTCAATCGTTCGATCTGTTTCTTTTTGGAGCGCGCCTGCGAGGCCTTCGATGCCTTGGCGCCGAAACGATCCACGAATTTTTGAAGCTGTTTTTTCTTGGCCTCGATATTTTTGTTGTACGCCAGGGCCTGCTCTTTTTGCTCGGCCTTAAAAGCCAAATATTCTTCCACCGCGCCCGGGTAAATCGTGAGCTGCCCGTTCTCCACTTCCAGCGTTTCCTCACACGTTTTTTTCAAAAACTCGCGGTCGTGCGACACAATCAAAAAACCGCCGTTGTATTCCTGCAAGAAATTCTCGAGAAGAATGAGTGTGGAAAGGTCTAAATAGTTGGAGGGTTCGTCTAAGATTAAAAAGTTGGGATCACGAAGCATCATCGAGGCGAGTTTCACTCGCGTTTGATAACCGCCCGAAAGGCTTGCGATTGGACGCGAAAGCAAATCGAAATCCAAGCCAAAGCGCCAGGCCGTCTCACCGCACTGCCACTCTTCTTTGCCGGTGTAACGCATCAGAAAATCCAGCACCGTCTCGCCCGCAAGAAACGGATCCTGCTGTTCCAAATAGCTAAGCCCGAGCTCCGGCCCTTTGCGGATCACACCCGCATCGGCCTCTTCCTGGCCAATGATGATTTTGCACAAAGTAGACTTGCCCGCCCCGTTGCGCCCAATCAAACCGATTTTCTGCCCTTCACTAAACACCACGCTGGCATCATCAAAAATCACGGCAGGCCCATAACTTTTATGCAGATTATTCACCTGAAGTAAAACACCCATAACTCGCTTTTCTCCCAAAGCAAAACGGTTAGTAAATCATAGAATGAAGCAGGTTGCAACTAGCAGAATATTGGAAACTCCACAAAAACTCTCTAAGTAATTACTCGGTTTGACCGTTTTTTTGTCATTCTGAGCGCCCGAAGAGGCGCGAAGAATCTTGGTGGCACAACCACAAAAGTATGTTTTTCGCTACGCATAACGTTAAGGGATGACTCAACCCAGATTCTTCGCCCTTCGGGCTCAGAATGACAAGGGTACCGAGTAATTACGCCGCGCGGGCGACGACGCGGTTGGCTAGGATTTGTTTTATGAGGTTTTCGCGGACGGTGGCGGCGAAGTCGGTGGGCATTAGAAATCCCGACTGTTCGTCTTTTTGAAAAAGTTTTTCTTCGCCCAAGGTGCCGTGTGAGGGGGTGCCTGACACCATTGAGTCACAAAATCCCATAATGCTTCCACAAAATCTCGAGGTATTGCGGGATGGTGATTTTGGGGACTTCCGCGGGCAGTTCCAGCTCGGTGAAGTCGCGCAAATTCAGCTGCGGGTAGGCGTGATGATAATAATGGCCGCGCGGGTCATTGTGATTGAAGAGGTTCCATAGTTTATTCGTCCAGTGGCTATTGGGAAGATTGCGCGTGAGCCGTATGCGCTCGGCCAGCGGCGCTTCGGTGACAATGCCCAAATGCTCAATCCACTGGTCATGGCGCGTCATCACCGCGCCAAACCAAATAGTGAGAAGATACACATAAGCCGTGACCTTGCCGGCACCGGGAAACACGGCGTCGGATAAAAAACACAACCCGGATAAAATAGCCAGCCTTAGAGATAAACTCCAAACTGTTCTTGCCGCCGTCATTTGCCCGGATGTCGTGAGGCGAAACACTGCGGCGGTCTCCCAGGCAATATTGCCGAAGAGAATTTCCAGCACAAACTGCAATCTCCTTCGAAAGCGGCTTTCTTTATATCCTGCACAGCAAAATTCCAAATCGCGCACTGTGTGCAAATCACGGTGATGCGTCACGTGGGCAATTTCATAAACTTTTGGATCGGAAAAAAGTAAGTACGAAATGAGTTTGAAGAAAAAAGAATTATTCACGCCCGGAAAATAATTGTGCCAAAGCTCATGGCGCATATATCCCATCCAGCTCACCAAATATTGCCCGCAAACTGCTATGAAAAACAGGCCGAGCCAGACTGAATTGAGCCACAAAATAGAGGCAATGACTGTGTAGGCAATCCAAAGCGGAATGGTGATTACAAGCGCCAGCGTTGTATCGCCGGCCTCAATTTGTACTGCGGAAACCGGTAGCGGCGCTATGCCGCCCACTCCGGGTATTCGTAACACTTCTGCTTTACTTCCCGAGAATCCTTTCCCGCGTGCGTTCCTCCATGCCATTGTAAGGGTTCCTCTGCTTTCTGCATAAAAGCATCCTTACCCTAAAGTATACACAATGAAATGGAAAACAGTGACAGTCACTTCTCCGCCAGAGGCGGATCCGTCCTTCGGCGGAAGTGACACCTTTCCTGTTGAAAAACAGTGACAGTCACCAGAGGTGACAGTCACTGCTTGGTGCAGGGGAAAAAAAGAGCCTGGGATTTTCTTTGCGCGAATAGATTCCAAATGATCGAACTGATTCCCAAGAGCGCCGCTTCGGCTAGAAATAAGTACAAAATCGAATACGTAAATATATCCATGGCTGAGCCGTCCACAATTCCGGCCAGCGCAAAACTTGCAAGAATAAAAAACCAGCCCAAAGCGGAAGCAAGAACGGCTAGCTGACTCAACGAAGCCCGGCAATCAAAAATATTTTGCACAGTGCGGCTGAATGAAAGCCATAAGGACTGAATCGGAATTTTATAATCTTCGAATGCCCATTTTTTCGGAATCCTTTGCCCGGAAACCTCCAAGGACGAAATGGCTCCCGCGCGAAAAGGGTGCACGGAATTTTCCCAATCCTGCTCCAGGGATTGGATGACCGAGCTTTTTGACATGAGAGAAAAAAAATCATTCTGGTTTATCCACTGCTCAATATTTTCCGCCGCGAGATCATTGAAGAGATCATTGAATAATAGATGTTGACGCCCTAACGCCATCAAGGGCCAAATGGCGAAAGAAACATGCGGCGCTTCCACGAAGCCATAAACACAAAATTTCTGGCCCTTCTCGCGCAGCCAGCGGTACACCAGAGAAGAAATCGCTTCCGGGGCAAGCTTCACCTCCTGGCTTAGAAACCCCACCAAGGGATAGCGGGAAAGTTTCAGGAAAAGCAAAAGCAACGTGCGCAAATTTTTCTTTAAATAATAAACCAAAAGGATGCGCCGCCGGCCTTGCATTTCCATAATTTCAAGCGGATCTTCCGAGTCTAAATCAGAAAAATAAAGAGGTGAACGGTACCGAAGGCGAAAATCATGGAATAACCGGGCGTCCTCGCCTTTGTGCGCGGCATCGCGAAATACGAGAATCTCTAGCTGTTCATAATCCACATTCTGGATGGAGTCAATTTGCATGAGCAACTCGGACGCCTTTTGACCCGAATCCAAAAATAAAGAAACCGGAGGAACCAGCGCGCTTCCCGAAGTGGCTTTTTCATCAAACAATTCTTCCCCTTCTTTTCGCTTCCATAACCGAAAAAAAAGCCACGTAAGCGCGCCGCCCCGCCACATGAGGCCGGCGCCCAAAAGCGCGATGCCCAGCATCACCAAAGCATGTTGGATTCTTCGCGCATACTCGACCGCTACAGGTTGAGGCGCAATCGCGTGAGTTCCGTGAGGGCTGCGCGCGGTGAAACTTTCGAATGCGCGTTCTTTCGCCGGCCGAGCCGGTTCAGCCAAAATATTTGATACGCCCATCACGAAAAAAATCATGATTAAAAAAAATAACCTATATATCATTTTTCACATCCAGGTCTTCTAAAATTGGAAATACAATATGACGATGTTCGCTTAAAATAAACTGAATGCGTTTGCGGCCTTCCTCACCCATCTGAAGCAAGGTCTCCAACGCCCGGTACCTCACCCAGGGGTGCAAATGCGTCGCCTGATTTTCGATTTCGGGAATAAATTTTGAAATCTTCCAGCTGCCAATCACCTGCAAAATTCTCGCCGTCTCCTCCCAGGAGCTTTGGGCGAGCCTCGTGGCCAGCACGGCTTGCACGGCTTGAGGCAATTCGGATTGCGGATCTTTCATCTCTTTTTTCCGGCTAAACTGAATCAACGCGGAGAGCGCTTTCATGCGCACATCCAGCACCGGATCTTCAAGAAGACGCACAATAAAATCCATTAAATCCATTTGCCCGACACTTCCCGCAATGCCTAACGCCAATATGCGCATGTCCGGTTCGGGATGCTGCAGCGCCTCTTCAAGTGAAAATACACCTTCCCGGCCCAGCGTGTATAAATCACGTTGTAGTTGGATGAGGCTAAAGCGGCCGCTGCCCGAATAGCCCACTGACTCTAAAATGCGCGAAAGGCTTTTCTCATCATGAAGCCTGAGCAAAGAATAAGCCGCAGCCCACCTTACTTTTTCGGAAACATCTTCCAGGCATTCGCGAATCATGCGAAGCGCCGTATCCGCGCCGAAAGTTCCCAACAGAAAACAGGCGCGGATACGGGCGCCTTCGAACCTTGATTTTAATTTGCGGATGTTTTCCTCGCAAAAACCCAGTGATTTCCATAAAAAACATAATTTGTCATAGGCCAAACCCAAAAAACCGGTTTCATCAAGCAGTTTTCTTAAGAAATTCTCCAAATTCCGGCCCTCTAGTTTTCCGCTTACATTCAGACGGGGAAGTTTTTCTGCCATAGACGGGGAAAAAATAAAGTGACGCACTGAGGCGCCGAATTTTTTTTCGGCACTGAGTGCCCCCGCATTTCGGCATAAGATGAGAAAAAATCGCAGACTCGTAAAAACTACGAGCGAAACAAAGGAAGCGGACAATACGAGGAACATAAAACGAGCCGCGTAAAACACAGTGTCCATCATAGATTAGGTTGATGGGGATCCGGAGGCTCACCGCCCAAAAGCTCATAAGCCTGCGATTTACCGGTGAGTTTTTTGAAGTCATCGTAATCAATAAAAATGAGGTCGCCCCGGCGCGAGGTGATGCGCCCAACGTCGCGGTAGCGGCTCGGCGCGTTACCCGCCGCCTGGCGGCTCGTGACAAAACGGAACGGAATGCCGCAATTAGGGCATTCTTTCACCGAATCGTAATGGAGGCCAAGCTCTTTGCAGGCGTAGCAATCGGCAGAAAGCTCGCCGATAATCAGCAAAGATTTTTTGATTTCTTCTACAGAATATTGCTTCCACACTCTGAGCCAGTCTTTTTTTTCCATACGTGTGCCTATCGTATCATTTTTAAAGCAAGAGCACCAGAATACCGGAGCACCCGGGGTGCAAGAGCGTAGCTGCTGCCCCTCTCCCTTCCGCCACAGGCGGACCCGCCGAGGCGGGCGCGCTCAAGACAGCAGAGGGAGAGGGCCGGACGCGAAGCGCCGGGGTGAGGGTGTGGCCGCCGGCTAAACCCACACCCATAATCCCGCTCCCATT